>RFNG01000130.1 GCA_009927275.1 Sphingobacteriia bacterium
AACTAGCGTATAACCGCTATAAACCTTCCCAAAAACATCCAATTTGGGTGTATATGCGCAGGTTTGTTGCGCATTACTAAAATACATATAATTTTCATAAATCATCAAAAGGCAACGTATATGTTGTAAATTTCGCATACTCTGTCATGTGAATATATTTCCGTAGTTCTTAAACGGTAAAGCCCAAAAGGTTCTTTAAGATTATCCTCCGCATGTTTTAAATTATTTAATGTCAGCAAAAATGTAAACTTTATTAATACCCTAGTACGGGCCGTAACCATTGCTCTGCGGCTTCAATATTAAGTTGTTTGCGTTTTGCATACGATTGTACCTGATCAGCCTGAACTTTTCCTAAGGCAAAATAATGGCTTCGGGATGGCTTATATACAAACCGCAAACCGATGCTGTGGGATACATGGCCAGATGTTCGGTTAAGGTAATGCCGGTGTGTTTTTCAACATCTAATAATAACCAAATGCTTTGTTTTTCTGAATGATCGGGCTGTGCCGGATATCCTGGTGCGGGCCGTATACCGGCATATTTTTCGCCAAGCAGTCCATCCGAATCAAGCTGTTCATTGGGCGCATAAGCCCAAAACTCGCGGCGCACTTTAGCATGTAAATATTCTGCAAAAGCTTCGGCTAAACGATCGGCCAGGGCCTTTAGTAATATAGCATTGTAATCATCGCCTTGCGCCTCAAAGGCTTTTACGTATGATTCAATACCTAGGCCGGCAGTTAACGCAAATATGCCAATAGCGTCGCGTGCGCCGCTTTGCGTAGCAGGCTTAATAAAATCAGCTAATGCGCAATTATATTGTCCGGGCGCTTTTTGCCCTTGCTGCCTGAGGGTATGTAAACGCAACAGTGTTTGCCCATGCGGGTCGTAAAGCTGTATATCATCATCTTCAACTTGTGCGGCATCAAAGATGCCCCAAACGGCTTTGGCCTGCAGCCAATTTTCTTTAGCAATTTGGTTAAGCATATGCTGCGCATCGGTGTATAATTTTTGGGCTTCAATGCCCTGAGCGCTATCATTTAAAATATCAGGGTATTTTCCGCGCAATTCCCAACTATGAAAAAAAGGCGTCCAGTCTATATAGGGGTATAATTCCGAAATGGTATTGGGGCTAAAACTATGTACACCCATTAGTTTTGGGCGTGGCGGCTCGTATGTGCTCCATTGTATGGGATAGCGATTTTCCCGTGCCGCAGCTAAAGGCAGGCTATACTGTAATAAATGGCGCTTTTCATACTGATCGCGCATGCGCTGTTGATCCTGCTGCTGTTCTAAAATAAATGTTTTGCGAGCATCTTGTGATTTTAGCGCCGATACAACGGGAACCGATTTGCTGGCATCGTTAACGTGTATTACAGCACCGCTGTATGCCGGGGCAATTTTAACAGCGGTATGCACTTTTGAGGTTGTAGCACCTCCAATAAGTAATGGTATTTTAAATTGCCGCCGCTCCATTTCCTGCGCCACGTGTATCATTTCATCCAAAGACGGCGTAATAAGTCCGCTTAGCCCAATAATATCCGCATGATGTTCCATGGCCGCATCAAGAATGCTGTCACACGACACCATAACTCCCAAATCAATAATATGATAGTTATTACATGCCAAAACAACAGCAACAATATTTTTTCCTATATCGTGCACATCGCCTTTAACGGTAGCTAATATAATTTTGCCTTGGTGCTTTATGCTTTCGCCTTTGGCTTTTTCGGCTTCAATAAACGGTTGTAAATATGCTACCGCTTTTTTCATTACCCTTGCACTTTTTACTACCTGCGGCAAAAACATTTTTCCGGCACCAAACAAGTCACCCACCACATTCATGCCCTGCATTAAGGGCCCTTCAATTATATCTAAAGGCTTAGCAAAAACTTTTTGGCATTCGGCCATGTCGGTTCTATATATTCTGTAATGCCTTTTACCAAGGCATGTGTAATGCGCTCTTGTAGCGAGGCATTGCGCCAGGCGGCATCTGCTTGTAATTTTTCAGTTTTAATACCTTTAAGTTGTTCGGCCCATTCAATTAAACGCTCTGTAGCATCCGGCCTGCGGTTTAAAAGCACATCCTCTACCCGCGTGCGCAACTCCGGCTCAATGCTGTCGTAAACAATAAGCTGTGATGGATTAACAATACCCATATCCATGCCGTGTGCTATGGCATGAAATAAAAAACAGGCATGCAGGGCTTCACGCACGGTATCGTTACCACGAAACGAAAACGACACATTACTTAATCCGCCACTTACCTTCGCATGCGGTAAATGGGCTTTAATCCATGCGGTGGCCTCAAAAAAATCAAGTGCGTTACGCCGGTGTTCGTCCATGCCGGTGGCAACGGGAAAAATATTAGGATCTAAAATTATATCTTGTGGCGCAAACCCCGCCTGTTGCGTAAGCAAATGGTATGCGCGCGCGCAAATTTCAATTCGGCGCTGCAAGGTGTCGGCCTGCCCTTTTTCATCAAATGCCATAACCACTACGGCCGCCCCAAAAGATGCAATATGCCGCGCCTGATTTAAAAATACCTGTGTGCCTTCTTTTAATGAAATAGAATTTACAATAGCCTTGCCTTGTACGCATTTTAGCCCCGCCTCTAGCACAGACCATTTGGAAGAGTCTATAACTATGGGTATGCGTGCAATATCGGGTTCGGCGGCTAAAAGCTGTAAAAAGCGTGTCATGGCTGCAGCACTGTCCAGCAGGCCCTCATCCATATTAATATCCAATGCTTGTGCCCCACCCTCAACCTGTTCACGGGCAACCGTTATGGCCGCTTCAAACTGCGATGCTTTAATGAGACGTAAAAATTGTTTAGAACCGGTTACATTACAGCGCTCCCCAATATTCATAAAATTACTTTCGGGGCGTAGGGTAAAGCCTTCTAAACCGCTGAGGTGCATTAAGGAATCAGGCAAGGGTTTTTTGCGGGGCTTGCAATTACGTGCCAGTTGGGCTATGCGTTGAATGTGCTCTGGCGTGGTGCCGCAGCAGCCGCCAACAATATTTAAAAATCCGGCTTTTAAAAAATCTTCAATATCATGCCCCATGTGATGGGCATCCTGATCATAAGCTCCAAATTGATTGGGCAGCCCCGCATTGGGATAGGCGCTTATAAAAAAGGGCGCCTTTTGAGCCAGCTCCTCAAGATAGGGTCGCATTTCTTTAGCTCCTAGCGCGCAATTAAACCCTATACTTAATAAAGGGGCATGCATTAATGAATACAAAAAGGCTTCGGTTGTTTGTCCCGAAAGGGTTCGCCCGCTGGCATCGGTAATAGTACCCGAAATCATTATAGGTAAAGACTTTCCCAATTGTTTGGCAACACGAGCTGCAGCAACCAGTGCGGCTTTTGCATTTAAAGTATCAAAAACGGTTTCAATTAAAAGCAAGTCGGCACCGCCCGTATACAAGCCTTCTATTTGTGTACAATAGGCTTCGGTAAGCGCATCAAAACTTAAAGCTCTAAATCCGGGGTCGTTAACATCGGGCGAAAGCGAAAGCGTTTTATTTGTGGGCCCAATAGCTCCTGCCACATAAATCTGGCGCCTGTCTTCGGGATGTTTTTGCAGGTACAGGGTAATGGCCTCACGGGCCAATTGCGCCGATGCAACATTAAGCTCGTGCGCCAAGGCCTCCATACCATAGTCGGCCATTGCCACGGAGGTGCTGCTAAAGGTATTGGTTTCAATAATGTCGGCACCGGCTTCTAAATAGGCTAGATGTATGTTACGTATTATATCCGGCTGCGTTAGGGAGAGCACATCGTTATTACCCTTTAGTGAAACGGGCCATTCGGCAAAACGCGCGCCTCTAAAGTCGGCTTCGCTTAGTTTGTGTTGTTGTATCATGGTGCCCATGGCCCCATCAATAACTAAAATTCGTTGCTCTAAATCGAGCGCTATGGGTGTTTTCATTTTTTTGATATGCGCGCCATTCAGAACCAGCAGTGAACATGGCATAAACTTATTTTACCGAAAATCGGCACGAATTACCACCTTCATAAACAGTGTTTAGGGTTGGTAAAGCTTCACAGGGCGTATCCCTCTGCTTTTCTGAATAAGCGCTTTAAAGAACAGTACAAAGATATTACTTTTATGGTGTATGAAATTATTTTTTTTAATTCAGGTTTTATTCTGTAGCCTACTGCATGCGCAAAACACCCACCACATTAACGCTATACGCAATTGTCTTAATGACCAGCAAAATGCCTGGAACCGCGGCAGCATAGATGATTTTATGAAACACTACTGGAACCACGATAGCCTGCGTTTTGTTAGTGGCAAAAACATAAGCATGGGCTTTACAACAGCACTTGAAAATTATAAAAACCATTATAATACTCCTGAAGCAATGGGCCGCCTTACCTTTACTGTTGTATACGCCGACTGCCCTACCAAAAATGCCTGTATTTTGAGCGGTACTTGGAACATTGCGCGCGCTACACCAATTGGCGGACGATTTACCTTGTTGTGGAAAAAAATACAGGGCCATTGGAAAATTGTTTACGACCATACCAGTTAATTCAAAAAATAGTTTTAATACGGGATGTTGAGGGTTAAAAAAATGGCATTTCGATTTAAGGCCAGGAATTATTTTTTCTTTTGATCAAGCTCTATTTCATTGCAGGGTTGCGTTTGTGTAATATCTTTTCTTTTTAATACGCCCTTTTCGTTGTATACGTAGTTTGTTACAACGCAAAGCGTGCCATCTGCCGCACAATACGATTCTTGATGAATATTACCTCCAGGCTGATGAAACGAAACGCTATAAAATCGCTTATCAGGTAATTGCATTTCAAAATGTGTTTTTTGTTTAAACGCATTATAGCGTTCGGTATGTAAATAATTTGGGCACCCATCTCTAAATTTTCTGTATTCTTTTATATCACCGTCTTCAAAACGAGAAATATATTCAGCAAACACATTATTAAAATGATTATAAAAATATTCGTTTTGAGCTGCGCAGCTATCGGGTAAAATGCTGGTAATATGATGGCAGCGTATATCGGTGACAATTTGTGGTAAATTTTCGGACATATAATAAAAATAATGGCCATTGGTTTTTATAAAATAGTTTTTACGTTCAATATTTACAATTGTATCGGCACTGCGTTTAATTTTTAATTTAATCATAGTTGAAACTTGACCACTTACCGGCATATAGTCTTTTTTGGTAATTGGAAGGGTTTTTTCAAAATCCTCATAATACGTGTAAATGCTATCTCCTAAAGAAATACCCTTAGGGTTATAGGTAATGTTGATGTTATAAATGCCGGCAAATAAAGGCACCCCAAAACTATGATGCGAAGCATTTTGGGTATGGTAGTTATAATAATTTTCAAAATCGTTTAGATAAATGGTAATTACAATTTGTTCAAGCGGCTTTAGGTATTTTATTTTAACACTACCGGTATCATGAACCAACATGTTTAACATCTTATCTTCTGTATACCTTAACAGCAAAGCGTTTTGTGCCTTATCGTAGGCATTTAAATAAAATAACTTTTGCCCCATATTTTGAGTATGCGGCAGCAATACCGGATGCGATTTTTCTTTATCATGATTGGTAATGGTGATATAAAAAGTAATTTTTTCACCTTCAAAATAAATTTCTTTTTCAGTACTAATGCTAAAACTAACAGGCTGGTAAATGAGGTATGCAAATGCACAAGGTTTAAAAAGCAAAACACAAATTAATAACAACCATGGTTTCATATAAAGCGTTTACGGTTAATTTTTGTATAGAAATGGCATACACGTCTTTGTAAAGGTAGTAGCCGTTTTACAAAACAATTAAAAACTCCTATAAAATTAATTCTGGTATTATTGCAAAATGCTAACAATAGATGAGCTTTAAGGCCTTACCAAATATACTGGTAGCTTAAGCGTACTTTTAAATCGCCATTACTTAAAATTTCGTTTGCAGGAAATCCGTTACTATCATTATAAGGTACAAAAGCTATTTCGCCCACAAAATCATCGGCATCAAAATCATCATGATCGTACACCTGAATACGGTGCGAGGATGTAATGGCGTTTAATTCTATACTTGGATTGGGGTTAAATGCATAGGCGCTTGTGGGACTGGCATCGGTATAATAGGAACTGCTGTTATATAAAGTATTGCTGCCCTGAATGAGTTTGGGGTAAATGTCCGCATTGCTACCGCCAAAAAGATCCCATGTTACAGTACCGTCAGTGGCCGGAAAACCAAGCACCTCTATTTTAGTTATTAAAATAGATTTGGGCTTAACTTGAATATTACAGGAGCTGCCTTCATAACCTTCAAAACAATAGCAGGTGCCATTGTCACAGGTGCCGTTATTGCAGTCTGTAGTGGAGCAGACGTCTTCGGTGCAGGACATAACGATGCAACATAAAAAAACAAAACATAAATTCGGTAGATTTTTCATAGTATGTATTATAATGGAATAAGTTCTTGCACATGCAGCCCAATGCCCGCACTATGTAAATTATATCCATAGGTGTTTAAACTATAATCGTAGTGCAATACCAAATAACCTAATTTTAAACGTATACCAGCCGTACATCGAAAACCATCAACATTAGCATGTATTTGTACGGGGTTTAAAAGTTCCTCTATTTTTGGTTTTGCAAAATCGGGATGCGATACATCATCTACCGCAACCAATACGGGGTAAGTGCCCAGCATATCAAAGCCCGACCACGAACGGGTGTATAAAAGTCCCAAATATGGGCTTAGTGGCCCCAATTTAATGGAAGCGGCCGTGCCCAAATTAAATGCATTTCCTAATAACGCATAAGCCTGATCTTCATAAAGCTTATCCTTATACGCTGTATAGTTTATTGCATTGGGGTATGCACTGGCATATAAGCGATTGGAATTTTTTACAGACAGTATATGTTTAAAATGCGTAAAGCCGCCTATAAATGACCAGTCCCAAAAAGGCACTTTTTTTATTGCAGGTAGCCATTGTTTTATACTGTGTTTAATGCCAAAACCAAATTGTGAGCTAGAAAAGTTTTGTATGCTAATTCCGGGAAAATACCGAATCATTAGCTCAGTTTGTTGAAAAAGCCCCAGATTTAACTGCAACGCGGGTGGAATAACCGGTGCCATCGGCAGGTTTAAACCTTCCGGCATTTGCATGCGGCATAAAAATACGCTACTGTCAAATGCACCAATCTTTAGAGCATAGCTGATATCATAAGATTGTGTGATTTCGGGCCCCTTACCAAATATTGTTGGTAAATTATAACTTGAAGAACTTGCAGCGGAGGGTACGTAAGTATATAGGGTGTTTTGTAAGGGCAAATCAGAAAATTTATAATAGCGTTCACTTTCAGGCACATCAAAAGCCGACGCGGTTAAAGAAATGTGAAAACCTAATTTTCCTAAAGGTTTTGCAGAATTGTACCAGCCTGCATTTGAACCCGAAGCAAAGCCCTTAAACATAGGCTGTAAATAGGCGTTTAAAAATACTTTGGCATCGGCCTGCCCCGCTTTAATAATTTCACTAGCAACTCCTTGTGACCTTAGGCTTAGGCTAAATAACAATAAAACCAAGCTTATTGTGATTTTCATAACTCTAAATTACAATTAATATACGTATGGCAGTTTTTATAATCCCGTATCTTTGAGCTTGATGCATTATGATGTTATTGTAGTTGGCGCCGGCCATGCAGGCTGTGAAGCTGCAGCTGCAGCTGCAAACATGGGCTCAAGGGTATTGCTCATTACAATGAACATGCAAACTATTGCACAAATGAGCTGTAATCCGGCAATGGGAGGAATAGCCAAGGGGCAAATAGTACGCGAATTAGATGCTTTAGGAGGTTACAGTGGTATTGTTTCAGACCGTTCGGCCATTCAGTTTAGAATGCTTAACCGAAGTAAAGGACCGGCCATGTGGAGTCCGCGTACTCAAAATGACCGCATGTTGTTTGCCGCAACATGGAGAAGCATGTTAGAACAAACGTCACGAGTAGATTTTTGGCAAGACGCCGTAAGCCAATTACTTCTTAGCGCTGATAAATGTAGTGTTGAGGGGGTTATTACAGGCATGGGCTTAACGTTTTATGCAAAGGCGGTTGTGTTAACCAATGGCACTTTTTTAAATGGTAAAATACATATAGGCGAAACCCAAATCAGTGGCGGGCGTTCGGGAGAGGCGGCCAGCTTTGGTATTACAGAACAATTACAGAACCTGGGCTTTGAAAGCGGACGTATGAAAACTGGCACACCGCCCCGAATTGACGGAAGGAGTATAAATTACGCTAAAACCGAACGTCAGGATGGCGATGCATTACCTGAAACTTTTTCATTTGATAAATCGCACAGCCCCTTTTTAAACGCACAGGCTCCAAAATCACAAAAGCCTTGTTTTATAACCTATACAAATCCTGAAGTACACGAAATTTTAAAAACAGGATTTGAACAATCGCCCATGTTTCAAGGCCGTATTCAGGGTTTAGGACCACGTTACTGCCCTAGTATAGAAGATAAAATAACAAGATTTTCGGAGCGCGAGCGCCACCAGTTATTTATAGAACCTGAAGGCTGGGATACGGTTGAAATTTATTTAAACGGTTTTTCTTCCTCTTTACCCGAAAGCGTACAATTAAAAGCTTTACAAAAAATTTCGGGTCTTGAACACGCTAAAATGTTTCGTCCGGGCTATGCCATTGAATACGATTACTTCCCCCCTACCCAACTGTATAAAACATTAGAAACCAAAATTATTTCGGGATTATACTTTGCGGGCCAAATTAACGGTACAACAGGTTATGAAGAAGCTGCAGGACAGGGTTTTTGGGCGGGCGTAAATGCGCACTTAAAACTTCAGGCACAGGATCCTTTTATATTAAACAGGTCTGAAGCCTATTTAGGAGTTTTAATAGATGATTTAGTAACTAAGGGTACCGACGAGCCCTATCGCATGTTTACTTCAAGAGCCGAATACCGATTATTATTACGTCAAGACAATGCAGATGTTCGTCTAAGTCCATTGGCCTACCGTTTGGGAATTTTACCTGAAAAAAGATATAATGCTGTAAATCAAAGAGTTACAAGATATAATGCACTTGTTGCGTATTTAAAAACACATAGTGCAAATCCTTTAGAAATTAATTCTGGTTTAGCGTCTATACAAAGCGCACAGATTACTCAAAAAACACGCTGGGGCCAATTATTAACCCGTCCTGACGCAAGCCTTGATATATTTAGACAGTTTAGTAAAGATTTAAATAGTATACTATTTAATTATAATAAAGATGAAATTGAGCAGGCAGAGTTATTAATAAAATACGAAGGTTATATTTTAAGGGAAGAAGAGCAAGCACAAAAACATAAACGCCTTGAAGATCTTAAGCTTAATCCTCAGTTTGACTATTCTGTTGTAAAGGGTTTAGGAATTGAAGCCCGTGAAAAACTTAGTAAATTTAAACCACACAGCTTAGGTCAGGCCAGTCGTATTTCCGGGATAAACCCAGCAGATATATCAGTATTATTAATTCATATGGGCCGCTAATGTTCCACGTGAAACTTTAATATTTTGTATGATAACCATTAGTGAATGTCCTTTATGCAATTCAAATAATTTATTGTATTATCTTACATGCAAAGATTATTTGGTAAGTAAAAAAGAATTTACATTAGATACTTGTAGTTCCTGTGGATTTATTTTTACAAATCCTATTCCGGACATAACCACGCTCGGCGCGTATTACAAGTCTGATCAATATATTTCACATTCAGATACAAAAAAGGGGCTTATTAGCAGGCTTTACCATTGGGCACGAAAGATTTCGGTTAAAAAGAAATGGAGTTTAATTGAGGACTATGTTGCACGTGGAACCATACTCGATTTCGGATGTGGCACAGGGTATTTTTTATCACATGCAAATACAAAAAAATGGCTTTGCGTTGGCGTTGAGCCCGACGCAGGAGCCAGAGCCATAGCAATGGATAAAGTAAAACAAGTTTATAATTCATTACCTAATGAATGCCCCGTATTTAATGTTATTACTCTATGGCATGTACTTGAGCATATTCCAAATCTAAAAGAGCAATTGAGTCACCTAATTCAAAATCTTGAAAGTAATGGTATTATTTTAATAGCTGTACCTAATCCAAAAAGTTTTGACGCGGGTTTTTATGGTAAAGACTGGGCAGCATATGATGTGCCCAGGCATTTGTATCATTTTAAACAAACTCAAATGCTAGATCTTTTACAGTCATTTGGTTTAAAGCATCTTAAAACAATTGGGATGCCGGCAGATTCGTTTTATGTGAGCCTTTTAACAGAACAACGACGTAATACTATTTGGTCTTTACCTAAAGCCTTTTGTATAGGTTTGTTTTCAAACCTTAGGGCACGTTTTACTTCCGAATATTCAAGCCTGATTTACATTTTTAAAAAGCCTTAAACATCATATAATCACAAATGTGTTTTATTTTAGCATAGATTGTTTTAAAGTAAAAACTAAAGGCATTTCTAAAGCACAAAAATTACATATTTACCTGGACATTTTGCTGACAGTATTGACCTCTGAAGAACTTACTGATTTTGACTTTTAAAACAGTATTTACTAACTATACCTCGGCGAAGCTAATCACCAATGTTGGGAAGACTCAGAAATTGGTATTTCTATCAGCTGGAAACGTTTGACCGCAAAGAAGCAAAATGGTAGTCAAAAAATGGACTAAACAAAAACAATAGGCTTTGTGTAAAAACAATTCAACGTAGACCTGATTAATTTAGTGAAAGAGGGATAATTGCCAGCAGGTAACATTGTGTAAGCAATATTGTCTTGCCGCAGGCTGAAACACAAGGCAACATCGCCTACTACAAAACGTTTTCTTCCGTTACTCCATATATCTATCGACCGTGAAGTCCTATGAATATTATAATTTTATTCATTTGACACCAATATGAGTGAGCCGTTTTTAAAAATTAGTTTTGGAACTAATTTGTAGCCTTACCAAACATTACCATTTAGGCACAGGCCAAATAATTGTTTTAGGCCGTTCGGTATTTAGACCAATTTCACCAGGTTCATTTAACTCTAAAATATCATTTTCATTTAAATGTAAAGACACTTGGTGCATCCATTTATATGCTGCGGATAGGGTAGGGTGTTTCCCGTCTTTTCCACGCTCTAAATCTAATTCATGAGAGGGATAAAAGCGCCTGTTAAAAATTTTTGAAATAACAGAAACAATACCCTGGTCTTTTGTCCAACAAGCCGGACCAATCCAAAAATAATCTACAGCCAAATTATCAAGCGTGGATTTTATACTATTTACGTAGCCTATGCGCGCATTTAAATCTGTAACATGCACCTCATTTAATCCAAGCGCAATCATAACAAAATCGGGTTGATAATGCTTAATATAGCGTTTCAGTGAATCGGTTAAAGCCCAGTGTTTTGTAGCAGATCCATACCAAATAATGGAAGCTGATAATTCCATTCCGCTGGACTTTAAGTAGAAATTCATTGGCAATCGGAGGGTTTCAAGTTCTGAGTCACCAATAAATAATACACGTTTAAGTGTTTTTGGGGTTTGCGCTATTTGATCTAACGTATCTGAACTATTATTTAAATTATTGATATTCAATACTTTAGAAAAATGTTTTGTATTACTATGTATTGAATGCGAATCCTGTAATAATATATTTTGGTCTGTTTTTATATCTTTTTTTTGTTTTAACACATGCAAAGCTGGTGCTGGTAAATACATGCACAGCCTGGCTTTTACGGGTATTTTGGCAATAAAATGACAAGGTTTAGGGGAGATGAAATATAAAACCAAGCTTAATAAACATAAAACAAGTGTTATATAGCTGCGCATCATGGCATTATACGAAATGTGGTTCTTCTGTTTTTTGCACGCCCCTCGGCAGTAGCATTACTTTCAAGCGGTTCGGTTTCACCTTTACCCGAAGCTTTTAAACGTTTTAAAGAAATGCCTTTTGAAATAAGGTAATTAATAACTGTTGCGGAGCGTGCATTACTAAGATCTGTATTAAATGCGCTATTGCCGGTATTATCGGTATGGCTGATGATTTCAATGCTTATACCAGGATTGGCGTTTAACAGCTCTAAAAGGCGGTTTAATTCTGTATGCGAAGCGGGCTTTAAAGTAGAAGCATTAACATCAAAAAACAAATTATTTAATGGAATTTCCGCATGACTAATAAGGGGCTCAAGATCTAGATTTAAAATAATTTCTTTAAATGCCGGATGTTCTGGAATATTGAAGTTTTCAGATTTAAAAATATAGCCGGATTTGTACACATGAAATGCATAATTTTTACCTGAAGGCAAAGACACTAAATATTTTCCGTCCACAGAATTTGTTGAAGCGCTATAAAGCAATTCATTTTTATCGGCATCATACACTGAAACTGTAGCATCTAATGGTTTTTGTGAGGGCAGGCCGCTAATAACGCCTTTAACCAAATACAAATCGGGCACGGGTAAAATAGGCCTTACATTAGAAACGGTATCCTTTAAAAAATGTATTTTATATAAATCTAAATCACCAAATCCTTCAGCGCGATTTGCAGAATAGTATGCTGTTGAGCCATCACCACTTAGTACAAAAAAAACATCATCATCCGGTCCATTAATAGGGTAGCCCATATTAACAGGTTTAGACCATTTTCCAGATTCAAGCGTACTGTAAAAAATATCAAAACCGCCCATACTACCGTAAGCCTGGCTGCTGAAATAAAGCGTTTTACCATCTGGGTGTAAAAACACAGCGGTTTCATCAAAACCAGAATTTACAGGTTCGCCAATGTTTTTAATACCCGCCCATCCTTTAGCTTGTAATTCAGCGGTATAGATATCGCTTTGTGCGCCTTGCCGATCACTGGTAAAATAAATGCGTTTTTCATAGGGATTTAAACTGATAGCGTTTTCATAGTGCGCACTGTTAACCGGCGCTGAAAATGCAATAGGCGCGCTCCAATCATTACCATTAAATGTACTTTCAAAAATATCGCCACCATTGTTTATATCCGATTTAAAAACAAATAATCGGTTACCTGCATTATTAACTCCACAAACCGCATCGTGTCCTTCAGAATTTATATTGCCTTTTAATAAATATGGAGGCTGCCACATTTTATTTAAACAAGTAGATCCGTAAATGTCTTCTAAATACAACCCATCAGACGGGTCTTTTGTGCGGTTAAGTGCGCCCGGACGTCGGGACGTAAAAAATAATTGCGATTGATCGGCGGTAATACATGGTGCATATTCGGGGTATTTGGTGTTTAATAGCGGCCCCATGTTTTCTACAGATACCGCTATAGCCTTTTTAGACAGCTTGGCGCCCCATTGACATTCATCAATGCGCTTACGAATACATTCCTTAAGTGGGTTAGTAAATTTATGATCATGCTCAGCCATTTGGGCATATGTGGTATATAAGTTTTCGGCTTCTATCCAATTAGACTGCATTTGTTCTGACCATCCCATCCAATAAAAAGCATCAAAGGCATTATCCATCCCTAATGCGCGCGATTGTTTAAAATGTGCAGCGGCTTCTGCAGAGCGGGGCGACATTACAAATTCACAAAACCCAATCATAAATTGCAGGGTATGATGTTTGGCATTAAATTGTTCGGCTTTTAAAAGCGCTTCCAGTGCAACCTGAAAGGCATCAAAACCGGCCCGCTCATAATCACGAATACTTAGGGGATAAAATTTTCGTTTGTATAGTATCTGTTTTTGTTTTAAGGCCCATTTGTTATATCCCTCTTCAAATGCGATAGAGCCTTTAGTAAAGGCATTATGAGCCTGTTCAAACGCTTTTTTTTGTTTTGAAAAATGTTTTAATTCAAAAGAGGTGTGCTGTGAAAATAAAGGATAAACAAAACAAACAATACTAAAAACCAAAAAACGTAACGGCGCAAACATCATCTATGAAATTATAGCATGCCGTATTTCAAAAATTTAATTTGCTAATAGGTTATGCACGGTCAACTTTTCATAACTTGCCATGTAGATGAACATCCATAAGCCCTACCGATATAGCAAGTTTTGGCCGGGGATACTGTTTGTTTTTGTGGTGGCCATAGCCGTGTATCGCATTTTTATTTGTATAGATTTTAATTTAGAGTATTACGATTCAGATCAGTTTATTATGTGGCTTAGCGCCCGAAATTTTTCACAAGGTTTATTTTATGGTCCTTGCTTTTATGGCCAGGATTATAATTTTATGATAGAAGGACTAATTGCAGCGCCCTTGGTATATTTAGGCGTAGACGTGCGCATGGCCGTGGCGCTGGCAACACACGTGTTATGTAGCCTATTTTGGTTTGGAAATACATGGATTTTAGTTCGACATAAGGCTTATGCAGCAGCCATTATGGTATTGTGTGTATGGATGTTGGTACCCCTTGAATACGATTTACTTACAGCCTTACCAAGAGGATTTATACCCGGATTTGCTTGTTGTTGTTTAATGGTTTGGACGCTTCAAAGGCCTAATGATAACAGGGCATTTAACCTAAATTGTATATTGGCATCTATTGCATTTATTATTAATGCAACAACACTATGGCTTACTTTACCGGTATTAGTTTTTGCCATTATTCATACCCGTTCACGCACATATGCCTTATTTGCAACTTCCGCATTGGCCATAGCTATTCTCATATTAAAACTCTTAAGTATGTATTACATAGCACATCCTGAAATGGTTGTGCACGCTCGTATTGATGACTGGTCATGGGCGTACTTTAAAAAAAACATATTACGTTTAGGGCAATTGATTTACTTAATAGGGCCTGTTTGTAAAGGTTGGGGACTTTTTTGGATAGGCCTTATTTTGATTTTCATAGTTTATAATAAAAATAAATTCAGTATGTATTTCACTGTTTTTATTTTAATTGCTGTGTTTTTGTTTTTTTTATTTCATATAAAGGTAGGTGACGGTAAATACAATTGGGTGTTTTTTTCAAATAGCAGGTTTTTTATTGGTATACCCTTGGCATTAGCAATGTTTTACACACAACTTAAAGACAAGGCTATGCACGTGCTTATTTGGCCAATGATTTTTATAGGAGCAGCGAATGTGGGCTTTAAAATACATCATTTAAAAAACAAACTTGAAACGCGATTACAAATTACAACCTGGTTTGGCGTGCATGTTTTTAAAAAAACACAAATTGAGGAGGCTTTACATGATATAAAACACATTACTCAAAAACACAAAGTACAAACCGTTATAATTTCTGCAAACCAATGGCAAGATGAATTAATTGCTTATGCTGGGCCTGCCTTATACCCGGGCTTTACAGCTACGCGAATTACCCATGCTTTTGGTGGCCACGCCGATAGGAGGTATTGGTTAAAAAAACAACATGCTATTTCAACAAGCCAAAACCTATTATATATTTCATCAAACTTTAATTTAACCAAACCCCATATTTTAAACGAAAATCAATGGCAAAAAATAAACGATTATGGTTTTTATACTATTATTCATAGTAATTTATCAATAAATCAATGGGTAAGTAAACTGGATTCAATAGAGCATAATCAGGCCTTGTTATTAAAATAGCCTAAACATTATAGATATATAAAGCTTTATGTAATGCTTTACAGAGAATTACAAAAGACCTATTTTGTAAGAGGTATTTTAGTTAGTTTAAAAAAAGGATTTAAGTTTAAAAATTTTATAAGAACCCAAAAAATTATAAAACCTTTATAAATACTTTATTTCAACATATCATTATAGATTAATTCGCGTCATACTATCTATTAACTGTTATCGCCAGATGGGCTAAAATTATTGTAACTTTTTAATCATTAATAAATCCAATTAAAGGAAGAGTAATTTAAATTCCCTATTTTTGTAAAAAAAAAGAACATGAAAATATTTATTTTAGCACTTGCAGTTTTTACCAGCGGCATACTTTCAGCACAACAATATAAAGTTATAACAATTGTTGAATCTATTGTTCCTGGCGGCCTCGGACGTTCACGTATTGTTGATTCGCAAGGGAAGGCAGATGTAAACGCACTAACGACACAACGCGATGGTAAAACATCAAAACAATCGGATGTGGATCGGGATGATGTTAAAGAATCGGGCGAAAACATGAAAGAAACCAAATTGGTTAATTTTTACAGCCTTGTAGGTATTAATTTTGGAAATATAGCGTCTAACGATGCTGTTATTTCAGCAAAAATTAACGCATTGGTAGCCGAAGGATGGACTATAGCACATGTGGCTAGCGCCTGTGAATCTGATGCTGGAAAAGAAGATGGTAAGGGAATATTCATTACCCGTATCTTTTTTGTAAAAAAGTAATTTTGTATTACTTAATTAAAAACAGGCGACAAACCTGTTTTAATTGTAATAAAACTCTTAAAATTAATTTAAAGCGCTAAAAAATTAAATTTTAGTTTGCGATGAATGTTATTTCGATTTAAATAAATCACTTATCTGAAATAGCGCGACGCATAACACTCAATAACTATATCGGGGTTTACTTTATTAACCATTTCTATAGAATAAGGAGAATCCCATATTAAAACCATTTCACTAAAATGCTGGCTTAAAAATGGAATAAGTGCATTTGTAAACGAGTCGCGGTAAATTAACACGCGTAGCGGTGTTTGTGAATGGGGATTTTTAAAAATTCGGGTTTTTTTTGGGAAACACGAATCTGCAGTAAGCTCGGATACAGTACTTTTAAATTGTTCATTAAATTGAGGCTCATATTCGGGCTCATAAACATTAATAAGTGTAGCCAAATCACCCGGAGGTTTTAATTGCCATTTAATAGTATAGGAACTACTGGGTATAGGTTTTAATTCGGGCTTATCAACAGAAAGTACTTGCATAAGCGCTGTATAAGCATAAAAGGCACCCAAGCTGTTCCAATGAGAATCCGATGCATGATAAATTTTATATTGATGCTTCTTTTGCATTAATAATGGCCTTACATCTAAAATATTAATACTTGACTTGTGCTGATTTATATATTGTAGCGCTTGATCGCATCGAAATGCTAGTGACGCATTTTCCAGACGCATGCTAAAGGGTAATAACTCAGGATAGATATAGTATTTATCGGGCCAAAAAGCTTTATAATATCTAATACCCTTGTTATGTAATTCAGCTTTGCGGTTTATCCAAAGTTGCACATCTGCATTTAAACTTGAATCGGAATATGCTTGTTCGCGCGAAAGATCTTGCGTGATGCCGTAAAAACGACCACTTAAAAACAACCAATTACGTTTTCCAACAGCAACTTTTTCGGGTACAGGTGAGGCGCCAAAAACATAAAATTTAATAGCCGAAGATAGTTGAACTAAATAATGCCTGTAACCAAAATGGTCATTAAAATAAGCTTCAAAACGTTTTGGCAAAACCGACATACTATCTTTACATAGTGCTGGTAATGGGGCCAACAAGCGTTGTTCATGGTTTTTAGACTCTGGAACATAATGCCAGATCATGTCGGTTAATGGTAACAGCATAATGCCTAAAAAACTCAACACAACGGCAGGATAAAAAAATTTATTAAAACCTTTTTGCATCAGAATCGGAAATAAATAAACGGATTGTAATTTCCAATGGATAGTTCGGCTAAACAATATACGAATAGTCCCATATAAAGTATAACTTGAAAACTTTGAATTAAATACTGAAACGGCATCTGTAGCTTAGTATACACATTATAATACCGGTTAGCAATATAATGGCGCGCCTTAAAACTGGCAATTAAGGCCAGCACAAAAACAAATAAACTATAGGCGTTAATTTGTTCAATGGCTGCATAATTTTCTGATTGTTGCGGCACAAACATTTGTTTTAAAACATGCAAGGCCTGCGTTAAGTTTTCAGCTCTAAAAAAAACCCAAGCAATTACAACAATAAGTAAAGTATAAAGGTGTTGAAAAACACTATGACAACTTTGTAAAAGTGTTTTAAGCCCAATTCGTTCTAGTATTAAAAATAAACCGTGAAACATGCCCCATGCAATAAAATTCCAACTGCTGCCATGCCATAATCCGGTAATAAAAAAAACAATACATAAATTGCGATAAGTTATAAGGGCGCCTTTTTTATTACCGCCTAAAGGAATGTATAAATAGTCACGAAACCATGTGGATAATGAGATGTGCCAGCGTTGCCAAAAATCTTGCAAAGAACGTGCACAATAAGGGTAATTAAAGTTTTCGGGAAACTGAAAGCCCATCATTTTTCCTAAACCAAGGGCCATATCGGAGTAGCCCGAAAAATCAAAATAAATTTGCAGGGTATAACATATTGCGCCTAACCATATCATAGAAGCCGGCTGTTGCAATTTTAAATTAAATACAGCATCAGCAGTTATGGCCAAGGTGTTTGCAAGAATAATTTTTTTTGCTAGTCCGCGAATAAACCGTTTAACTCCGTACCAAAAAGCCTCTCCTAAAATAAATCGCGATGCAATTTTACTGGATATGTCTTTATATCGTATAATGGGACCAGCAACCAATTGGGGAAATAAAAAAATATACAAACCCAGATCTAATGGATTTTTTTGTGGTGCCGTATCACGCCTGTATACATCCATTAAATAAGAAATAATATGAAACGTATAAAATGAAATGCCTATAGGCAAATGCATATAAGGATTTAATTGGTTTGTAAATAAGCCCAGGCGTTGAATATTTTCAATTATAAAATGAAAGTATTTAAAATAAATTAATACACTAAGGTTTAGGGTTATGGCGAATGCAAGCAAAAGGGCAGCCCATACCGGCTTTTGGTTTTGAAAAAATGAAATGCCTAATCCCGCCAAATAATTAATCCCAATGGATAGTAAAATAAGTAAAGTTAATGCCCCTTCGCCCCACGCATAAAACAAAACACTAACTGTAAATAAAAATAGATTTTTAAATTTAAAGGGCAGTATATAGTGTATACAAAGGGTTAGAGGTAAAAACAGAAACAAAAAAATAACAGAACTAAAAACCATATACTAGCTGTGCACTAAATTAATAAGACACAACAGTTAAAAATCAATATTAAAAATTGAATTTCAACAGGGTATTGAGGATTAATTACTGCAATCGCCTTAAATTGCTGCAATCGCTTGGGGTACTAAAAATCATTGGAAATTTTTCAACCTTTAATAAACTGGACTCTAATCCAAAGGCCCGCGATTCAGACAAACTGTATTTTTTTATAAAGTAATACAAATCCATAATTATGCGTTGTAAAAACGGCAAATCGTTATCAAAGGATAAATATTTTTCTACAATTATAAATTTAAAGTCGCCGCTAATGTTATTTTTATTTAAAGACTCGTATTTGCTGGTAATATCTACCTCATTATTTTGAATTAAATCTTGAACTACTTTTCTAAACATCAGGTTAATGCGTGGGGCAACGCGAAAGCCCAATTTAAAGTCTATACGTATAATGTCGTTATCAGCAATGTGAGACACCACATAATCCATCCGGTAAGGCTCATCCATAACATCCACGTGCACAAACCAATAAATATCGGCCCGTTTTGGGCGGCGTTGTAAAATGGAATGAATGATTTTTTGATCAATCATGCCTTGTTGGCTAACAGCTGTTAAATACACCAAATGACTCGCATATTTTGGAATTGATTCATCGCGGCTTAATTCTATTAACGTAGATTTATAATCATTAAGCGAAACTTCATCAAGGTATTGCCGTCCGATTTTTTTTGCAAGCACCCAAATTAACATAATAAGCATTAATACACCCGCAATTAATAATGTAATCCAACCACCGTGTATAAATTTGCTAAGATTGGCCGAAAAAAAAGAAAGTTCCACACTGCTGAAAAGCGCCATCATTCCAATTACAAGAGTCATAGGAACACGCTTCATGTGTAAATAAAAGTTTAATAATACGGTATCCATAATCATACCCAATATAATGGCTAAGCCATAAGCGCCCTCCATATTAGCAGACTCTTTAAAATATAAAACTACAGCAATACATCCCGACATTAATAACCAGTTTATAGAAGGAATATATAATTGTCCTTTAATATCGCTTGGGTATTTTACACGAACTTTCGGCCAAAAATTTAATCGCATGGCTTCGTTTACTAGGGTAAATGAACCCGAAATCAACGCCTGCGACGCAATAACAGCTGCTAAAGTAGAAATTATAATACCGCTTATTAAAAACCACGAAGGCATTAATTCAAAAAAAGGATTGTTTCCGTCTAGGGTTTTTCCTTCATGCAGTAAAAGCCAAGCGCCTTGCCCCATGTAATTTAAAACCAGCATGGTTTTAACAAAAATCCAACTGATGCGGATGTTTTGTTTGCCGCAATGGCCTAAGTCAGAGTACAAGGCTTCTGCTCCGGTAGTACATAAAAATACAGCGCTTAAAATAAAAATACCTGAAGGATGGTCTTGTATTAAATCTATGGCTAACAATGGATTTAAACATTCTAAAATAGATGGAAATTGGAGTAATGCTATAAAACCCAATAAACCCAGCATAGAAAACCAAATTAACATAACAGGTCCAAAAAAACGACCTACCCACTTGGTGCCAAAGCGTTGAATGGCAAATAAAGCAACAATTATAAAAATAGTAATTGCCACGGTGTTGATATACGGATTGTAGCGCCGTAATCCTTCAACCGCAGACGAAACCGATATAGGGGGGGCAATTATACCGTCTGCAAGTAAGGCGCAACCGCCAATAATAGCTGGAGCTATAAGCCATTTAAATTTTGAACGCCGTACAAGGGTATATAATGAAAATACACCGCCTTCACCTTTATTATCAGCCTGAAGTATGATCAATACATATTTAAAAGTGGTTTGTAATGTTAACGTCCAAAATATAGCTGAAATAGCACCTTTAACTAAATGGGCATCAATGGGAGCTTCGCCAATTATAGCTTTCATTACATAAAGCGGCGAAGTGCCAATATCGCCGTAAATAATACCCAGTGTTACTATAAGGCTTCCCCAAGTAACTTTATGATGTGATGATGCCATACCAACAATCTAAATTAGATGAAAAAAAAACCGCTTTTACAGAATGCAGGAGAAATATTTTTAGCAACTCAATAGGATTAAATTCAAGACCTTTATTCGTATCTTTAAGTATATGAAGTTTGCAGTTTTTTTTACACCCCTGATTTTAGTTTTGCTTTTACCAGAATTAGGATTATCACAGGCAAAATCTAAAGTATTTAAAATTGAACGATCTGCTGTTGTAACCTATTCTGCGCAAAGCCTTGATTTTGAACCGAAACTTTTAATACGTGAAATGCCCCGGCACAGTTCTGAAAAAATACAAGGTCAATATCCTAATGCAATTGAGAATAAATTTGCGCCACCACCAGCAGTTTTGCCTAAACCGTTATTGGGCCAGAGTTTTTTTGCAAACCCATGGGGGGTAAGCACGCCCAATGACAACGATATGGCCATCTCCGACTCGGGCATGATTGTTTCTGTTGTTAATACCAATATTTATATAAAAGACATAAAAACCAATTCGGTGTCACCTAATAAATCTTTAGCAGCATTTACAAGCCCTGTAAACGGACGCCACGAAGAATTTGATCCAAAAGTTATTTATGATCCGCAACATAACCGATTTGTATTGGTGTGCTTAGTTGGCTTTGTGGACAGTACGAGTAAAATAATTGTTGGATTTTCACAAAGTGCCGATCCCAATGGCGCGTGGAATTTGTATGTATTACCTGGCAATCCATTAAATAATTCGCTTTGGACGGATTATCCTATGTTAAGCCTAAGCAAATAAAGAACTTTTTATTACAGTTAACTTATTAAGCAATAATTCTTCTTGGCAAACGGGGTTTAAAGAAACCCTTATTTGGCAAATTACAAAAACCAAGGGCTATGCGGGTACAGCACTCAATAGCCTTTTGCACCATAACATTTCGCTAAACGGCAGAGCAATTCGCAACCTCTGTCCGGTTAGGGGGGGATCACAATTAAGCGGTCCGGATATGTTTTTTTTATCAAACCGAAATTTAGATGCCCAAAATGATACGGTATTTTTAGTACACCTTTCAGACACAATAGGCGCTCCTGGTCAAACAGTAACAATAAAGCCTTTACTATGTAATCCTCCCTATTTATTTCCGCCCGATGGCAGACAGGCGCTTGCCTCGCAATCACTGGCCACTAACGACGCACGCCATTTGGGCGCCTTTATTGAAAATAATTGCATTCAATATGTGCATAATTGTAAAAACCCATCCAATAATCAGGTGTCGGTGTATTATGGCCGTATTGCCAACCCTTATGCGGCGGTACCCAGCAGTACAGGAATTATTATACCTAACGACAGCATGGATTTGCGTATCCTAACATATCGTATTTAGGTAAAGGTGTAGGCGACAACAGTGCTTTAATTGGGTTTAATCATAGCTCCAATAAAGTTTTTACAGGGTGCTCGGCTATTCAAAGTGATGGCCAAGGCCAACTTTCACCAATATTACGCATACAAAACGGTACTACATACGTAAATGTGTTAAGCAGTAATTTAGAACGTTGGGGCGACTATACAGGTTCGCAACGCCGCTATAATAAATCGGGAGAAGTTTGGATGAGCGGGTATTACGCTTACATGGCACCATATGGCCCCAGCACATACCGTGCGCATGGGGCATGGCTCGCTCAGGTAATACGCGATTCAACCGATTATACTGCCATTGCAAAACCTTTAGCGTCCACGGATGTAAGG
The DNA here is from genome assembly GCA_009927275.1 of Sphingobacteriia bacterium. GTDB lineage: Bacteria > Bacteroidota > Bacteroidia > B-17B0 > Aurantibacillaceae > Aurantibacillus. The sequence continues at coordinate 22,738 of RFNG01000130.1, forward strand.
GTGTATCCCAATCCGACAGTGGATGTACTATCGGTTCCACTACATCTTAAAAAACCTGCATATATGAAGTTTGAACTTTATAATGCCGAAGGCCGATTGGTAGATGTGTTATGGAACGATTGGGTTGTTATTTTAGAAAACGCATTTCATTTTAGCATCCAAGACCTTTCAAAAGGGGTGTATACATTGAGGATTTTTCAAGATGGTGTTTTTATAGATGCAACACGTATTATAAAGCAATAAAAAGCAAAATGCGCACATTACTTGCAATAGCTTGTATATTTTTAATAAATACGGTATTTGCCACCCACAACCGCGCCGGTGAAATTTATTATAAACGTATTGCGCCCTTTAGTAAAGTGATAATGGGAAATGTTGTACCGGTATACATGTATTCTATAACACTTGTAAAGTATACCGATGATGGTCCAAACATTGCCGACCGCTGTGTTGATACTGTCTATTTTGGTGACGGCAATCGTGCTGTAGTATACCGTGAAAACGGATTTAGCTGTAATAAATGTAATTTTCAGGCCACCTGTGGTGAACTTATATCAAGCGCACAAGGGTATGTGGTAAAAAAAAATGTTTATTCTGTTATACACGAATACAGTAATACAGGCACATATTATATTCGGAATTTTGACCGCAACAGAAATGAAGGAGTCCTAAATGTACCCAATTCCGTACAGCAGCCCTTTTATGTAGAGGCCATGCTGGTAATTAATTTTTTTACCGGCGCCAACAGTTCTCCGGTTTTTGGTTTTCCGCCCATTGACCGCGGCTGTGTGGGGTATTGTTTTGAGCATAATCCGGGAGCGTATGATCCGGATAAAAAAGACAGTTTAAGCTATGAGCTTACAACCGTTCGCGGACTTAATGGACAAACAATTCCAGGATATACATTTCCTTTTGCCGGTGCACCGGGCACCTTTTCAATAGATCCCTTAAACGGAAAATTATCCTGGTGCGTACCGGCATATCAAGGCGAATATAATATTGCATTTAAAGTATTAGAGTGGCGTAAAAATACAAGCGGTCAATACGAATTGGTTGGATATGTAATGCGTGATATGCAAGTGATTATTAATGTTTGTCCAAAAAATGTGCCACCACAAATAACCCCAATAGCCGATACCTGTGTTGAAGCCGGAACACTTGTAAAACGTTCGCTAGAAGTTCGAGATCCTAATACCGGATGGTTAGTAAGCTTACAGGGTGAGGCAGGGGCCTTTCAGGCGTATGCGCCGCCCGCAGTACTTGGCAATACCATAGCAACGATGGATTCTCTTCAAAATAACACTCTAAAAGCACAGTTTGAATGGCAAACGGGATGCCAGCATATTCAAAATCAATATTACCGTTCTGTTTTAAAAGCCAGTGATAACGGCCCTACAATTCAACTGGTGAGTTTTCAAAATTTTAATATACGCGTACTTCCACCGGCAGTGAAACAAGTTAGTGTATATCCACAGGGAAGTGCAATGAAAATTTCTTGGCAGCCGGTAAATTGTAATCCAAGTACAAATCCCCTTAAGGGCTATGAGGTGTACCGTATTGAGTATTGTCTCAACTCAAATATCCCTGCCTGCGCCCCCGCACCTCCCGATAATTTGTGGCGCCTTGTAGGTTCTGTGGGGGTAAATCAAAATACCTTAACCGATTTGGGATTTGGAACCGGCTTAGTGGCGGGGCAGTATTATACCTATATCGTTTATGCAGTTTATAGTGACGGGGTGCGCTCAATAGCATCCGCACCAAAATGCGGTTTATTAAAACGCGATATTCCCGTATTACTTAATACAGATGTTATTACAACACATTCAGTTTCAGGTTCGGTATTTTTAAAATGGAAATTACCTTTATGCGATACATTAAATTTAGATACAACTCAATATCTTGCTCCTTATGCAATACGGATTTTTTACTCAAAACCTAATGCTCCATTTACGGCAGTTTATCAAACGGCATTTAAAAAATCTGTTTTAGCCTTAGACACTACATGGACGCATGTGGGCATTAATACTTACAACGAACAACATCGGTACCGGCTTCAGCTGATTTCCGCCAATGATACGGTTGGAGAATCGCCACAAGCTACATCTGTTTTTTTAAGCGGTCGCGGAACAGACCGTTGTATACGCCTGCAATGGATTTCGGAAACCCCCTGGCGAAACACACGTTACGATATATATAGAAAAGCGCCCAACGAAACCGGATATACATACTTGGGTCAAACGGCACAACAGTCCTGGTTGGATTCGGGTGCCATAGTTAACCGTAAAAACTATTGTTATTATGTTAAAAGCCACGGGTATTATTCAGATTCTACGCTGCCGCATCCTTTGTATAACCGCTCGCAAGAACGCTGCATTACGCCTTTAGATTCTGTATTACCTTGCATACCACAGGTTACACTTATAGCCGATTGCCCCGCCGGGCAAATTCAATTGCGCTGGAACAACATACGCACAACGTGTAGTGATGATGTTGTGTATTATCTGGTATATTATAAGTCCATACTTGCTGAAGCATATACCAGACTTTTAAAATACCCACAGGATACGGTTTTAGAATATTTTAAATCTGATACCGCTACTATTAGGGGCTGCTATGCGGTGCAGGCCGTTGACTCTTCGGGAAATGCAGGACCTTTGAGTACTGCGGCATGCGTAGATAATTGCCCGCGCTTTGAACTGCCAAATGTATTTTCACCAAATGCCGACGGCGCTAATGATGTGTTTAGGGCCATTTGGCCATTCAGACATGTACAAGCGATTGAACTTCGTGTTTTTGACCGTTGGGGAAATATTGTTTTTTCAACTGAAGATCCTTATTTTAAATGGGATGGTATAGCTGCACAAAGTAAAATACCTTGTGCGGATGGTGTTTATTTTTACCAGTGTACAGTATATGAAACACGCATCAGCGGCATTGCTAAACGCTATTTAAAAGGAAGCTTAACTTTGGTGCGCTGATGAAATTGCACAAGGCTTTGGTAGAAGCCATTCCCGAACTTGTTAAATTTATTTTAGAGCAAGAATGCCCCGCGGATATTGCATTACGAATGCAATTTAAAAAACATTCGCAATGGGGCAAACGCGACCGCCATTTTGTGGCAACAGCTGTTTATGATTTAATTCGATACCATCGATTTTATACTGAACTTACTAAAAGTAAGTCCAATTACTGGTTGCATACCAGCGCCTGGATTTATTTCAGGTTTAATATGGAACTAACATGGCCCAACTTTCCAAAGATGAATCCCTATCAGCTAAAAGCGCTAGAGGAAGAATTAAAATTACAGCCCCAGATTTACGAATCGTATCCCGATTGGATGTGGAGCCATGGCATGGAGATGCTGGGAGCCGACCGCTGGTATAAAGAAGCCTCTTCGTTAAACAGAGAGGCGCCGGTATATCTGCGCGTTAATATACTTAAAGCGTCATTGCAAAAAGTATTGCTGGCCTTACAAGAAGAGGGTATAGAGGCTAGTGTAACACCGGGCCCTTCGGAAACACTACGCCTGCATAAACGCGCGGCGCTGTTTAAAACTAAAGCATTTAATTTGGGCTGGTTTGAGGTTCAAGATTTTGCGTCACAACATATTGTTCCATTTTCTGGGGTGCAGCCTGGACAAACAGTTATTGATGTTTGTGCCGGGGCAGGCGGTAAAACATTACATTTTGCCGCAGTAATGCAAAATACCGGGCAGATATTTGCTGCAGATCCCGTAGAGAAAAAAATTATGGAATTAAAAAAACGGGCAAAACGCGCCGGTGCCCAAAATATTCAATGTATATTACTTAATACAGAATCAGTTACACTAGAAAAGCTTAAAGCTAAAGCGGATGTGGTTTTAATGGATGTGCCTTGCAGTGGTAGCGGGGTGTTTAAAAGGCATCCCGAATCAAAATGGACACTAACAGCAGAAGCGCTTACCGCGTTAAAGCAAATTCAAAATAACATTTTACACACACATTGTTCTTTGGTTCGAAGCGGAGGCACTTTAGTATATAGTACTTGCAGTATTTTTCCGGATGAAAATGAATTGCAGGTACAAGAATTTTTAAAAACACATTCTGAGTTTATTTTGGAGGCCGAGCAAATGTTGTATCCCAGCGGCGAAGGCGATGGATTTTATATGGCACGTCTAAAAAGACAATAACCAATGCAGCGGCATTTTTAGGAAATATATTTTAAAATTATTTTATTAATTAAAACAAATTAAATTGCGTTTACTAAATACGCAATTTAATAGCAGTTAAATAATAGTTAATTATAAATTCATTGCGCATTAAAAAAAGGCCGAATTAAATAACATCCAAAAACTAAAATTCCCTGTAATGACATGGTGCCGTCAAGAACCCCTTTATGGTATAATGCTAAGTTTTGAATTTTTGGATGAATTAATGCTAAGAGCGTTAACATAAATAGTATTGTAAATGCACTTAAAATCAGCCATTGCCTTGTATATATATAATGGGCTAATGCCAAAGCAAAAAATAAAACAAGAACTGCTACAGCCATATAAATAGATTTGATGACACCTAAACGTAGAGGGATTGTTTGAATACCAGCTTTTTTATCATCATCCATATCGCGAATATCAAAAGGGAGTGTTATGGCAAACACAAATAACATACGCTCAAGAAAAATGCTTAATACATGAAGCGAAAAAAAAGTTTTTTTATAATTAATTACGGGAACAAAAACTGTAACCGCCGACCAAACAAAAGCAATTAAAAATATTTTTAAATATGGAATTTGCCGAAGCGTGATGAATGTTTTTTGGCCCTTATTTAAGGGAATAGAATACAGAAGCGAAATAATACCTAAAGGTATTAAAACAAAAACCAGGTTTAAACTGGTTTTAAAAAGCGTTATTATAATACCGCCCAAAGCTATTACTAGACAACGATGCATTACTTTTAAAGAGGGTTTATATTCATTATAATTTTCAGAGGGAGTTGTCTTAATGCCATTTAATAGCATTATGCGTTTATGAACATTATATATAAAAAGAGTAGAAAAGAAAATTAAAAAATGGTAAGATTCGAAATATATATTTATACCTAATTGAAATTGTGTTGAAATAGTTAAGGCAAGCGCAGATACAGCAACTAAAACATTAGATTGTATTAATACTATTATAGTTTTCAACTTAACAATGTAACGCGAAAATCAAGCAAGATATTAATATAAGACCTAGTTTTCAAATACTGTAATTAATAATAATGTAATGTTATACCAATGCCATCACATTCTCTTTATGTATTAATTAATGTGTATTAGCAAGGGCAGCCAAGTGGTTTTTGTACGTGAGCATATTTGTATACTGTAAATACCCGACATGTCAAGGGACGCACAAAAGGTGTTGGTAAATGGCCCTTTATAAGCGTGTATTACTTGACCTGCAGCGTTATAAACTTTTATTTCTGTTGCGCCTGCAGGTAGATTTAATATTTCAAAAACAGAATTTGTAGGATTTTGTTTAAAGCGTGTAGTGTTGCCACTAAGGGGATCAATTTGCGCCTCAATAATTTGTACAAACTGATTGCTGCTATCTTGCAAGCAGGGGTGAATAGCCTTAAGTTGAACATTATAAATACCGTTATTTGTATATGCCACCGATGCGGTAGGACCGGCCGTTAAAAATCCGTTATTAAAATCCCATGAGTACAGCGCGCCTGCAAAAACATCCGTTATGCCGGCTTGTAGAGTATTTGAAATTAAGGCAGTAGTAAATTGGGCCAAAGCTTTTAGCTGTTTGGTGCAAATGGCTGTATCACGCGCGCCCATGCCTAAATTATAATATGAGCCGCTGGCTGTGGTTTCTAAGTTTTAAAGGACGTACCATAAATTCATAAATACCTTTATAAAGCAAACACGACAGCGTAAAGGAATTGGAAATTACCGGCTGTGAATTAATTTTTTGAAAAACCGTTTGGCTGTCGTTGCGCATGTAAATTTGATATCCAAGCAATCCCGGTTCTTGGGAAGCGCTCCAGCTTATAGTTGCCTGCTGCCCACTAATAAGTGCAGTAACTTGATTTACAGGTGCCATAATATCTTGTTTTAAAGTGGGATCTCCCATTAAAGCATTATGAATCCATTTTCCTGTAATATTTGTTGGACTCGCAAAATATAAGCCGCCAGGATTATTTTGGGTAAGCAGTAAGCCGCTACCAATAATATCACCCATGCCCATGTAGTGAAATTGATAATGCGGACGTCCTGACCAACAATTAGTTAATATTTGTCCTTGAGCAAGCGGCGCTCTTAAAAAACTATTAGTACAATCCCAGTCGCCAAAATACGAACCAAACAACATACTAAAAACACCTTGTAAAGCAGTATTGGTAAAGTTAAAGGTACTGCCAATACCCGAGGCACTAACATAACTGCCGCCCCCGCAACCGTATGCCCATAAATAACTGCCTGACGCCATACTGGTAATATAATCGGCGGCTACTACACTGCTTGTGCCTACTAAAGGTGCAAAGTTTTTATAGCCGCTAGCTGCAAAGGCTTCAGTTCCAAAAAAGCCAAAATTATCATCAATGAGGGCGCGTTTTTGAGCAGAAAATTGTTTTGTTCTGTATGCATGGTTTTTATCCAGATATGCTTTTAATAATTGCTGCTCTGTAGCTGAAAATGCAGGTAAATTACTAAAATCGGCACGACCCACTATAAGTTCAACATCACCTGGCACTATACTTTGGTCAAATTTTCCATCACCGGGAATATTTTGGGTGCGCGGTGGCGAAACCGTTGTAGAACTTACTCCATTATCGGTCCACATGCCGTTTACATCACCGTAATAGACGTCGGCTGGCCAGGCTCCTAAATGATCCGGATGTCCGTCAGGATTAATATTTCCACTGTAGGGTACGGGCACATGACCCACAATATATACGGCTCGGGTTTCATGAAGCGAATCGGCTGCATAATCAGCTATTATTATGCTTTTAATATGCGTTACACTGCCGTTACGCAACACATCATGACGTAACACATCCCATCCTTCACCCTGTAAATCTTTAATAAGTCGGTTAATTTCACTGGCCAATGGGATTATAAACATACTGTCTACAAGCAAAATTAGTTTACCACGCCAGTAGGTTTCAGGAACTTCAATACCTGAAAGTACGTAGCCGTAACCGGTATAAGAATTACCACTGCGAATAATTCGGTATTCATAATTAAACCCTTTTTGTATTGTGTTGTCAATAAATTGCGTGGCCGTTCCGCTAAGTGTTGCTATTGGGGCATTCCAAGATGTTGATGTTTTTGATTTGCGGTAAATTAAGTATTGTGATGTGGTGCTGTTAGTGGGCCAAGACAATATAATTTGAGGCGGACTTGCTTGTACCGATGCAGATACTTGAACCGCTGCATCGGCCGTAGACTGCGCACTAATAAAAGCCGGATTTATAATAATGCCCAATACCAGGGTACTAAAAAGTATATTACCTATTGAATTCATTTTGCTGTTGAATTAAAAAGTTGACTTTCACGTTGTTGTAAAGCTACCAAAACTTCCATGTAAAGGTCTTTAAATGCACCCGGGCGTTCGGCATAATAAAGTAAACTCGAATCCAGTGCCGATTTACGAAACGAAATACTAAAACGTATACTATCAAAGTTGGGGGCATCTTTTAAAGCAGCCTCAATTAATGCCTTTTCACTAAGTATGGCAATCATTTGCGATTTTGTTAAAGGGGGTTCAAAACTTGTTTTCCGAGCAGCTGAATCTGCACACGAAACAAGTATAACTAACATGCTAAAGTGGAAAAGCCAGAATTTGAGTTTTAAAACAAGCATGTTATTGTATATAAATTTACAAGGAATGCATCGAGTTTGGAAATGCTTTAAAAATAAATATGTAATTACCGCACTGGCGGTTATTGTTTGGGTATTGTGTTTTGATGAAAACGACGCTTTTAGTCAATGGGAGATGTACAAGCGCTGTGAAAAATTAAAACAGGATAAAGCGTATTACACCCATGAAATTGAATATTGCAAGCGCATGACTCACCATTTAAAAACCAATCCCTTAGAACTTGAACGTCTGGCTCGTGAACGCTACCACATGAAACGTGATGGCGAGGTACTTTTTGTAATGGTGCAAAAATCTAAAAAATAAATCGATGGAGTGTTTTAAGCTTCATTTCCCTCACCCGAGGCTTCAGTTTTTGATAACTGCTCTAAATCTCTATCAAAGAAATAAAGACCTCCTTTATCGTCGCCAATTAACTTAAGCTTGTCTACAATTTGGCGGGCTAAGGCTTCTTCTTCAATTTGCTCACTCACATACCATTGTAAAAAATTGTGAGTTGTATAATCTTTAACTTTAAGAGTTGCATCTACCAAGCCATTAATTTCAGCAGTTACTCGAATTTCATGTTTAAGAATTTCTTCAAACACCGATTTAACCGATTTAAATGTTACAGGAGGCTGTTTCAGCATTGGAATTACACCATGTCCGCCACGCTCATTCACAAAGCGTATAAGTTTTAACATATGCATGCGCTCTTCATCGGCATGCTGGTATAAAAACGCGGCTATACCATTTAAACCTTGGGTTTCAGCCCAACTGGCCATGGCTAAATAAAATTGTGAAGAGGATCCCTCAAGCTCTATTTGCTTGTTTAGGGCTTTACTTACAGGTGCTGAAATCATAATTTAAGATTTATTTTTTAGGGTTTTACATTTGAATTTTTAAAAGCAGCTATACCGGCTTGCAGCCATTTAATATACCCTGCAATGTCGGCATTATAACCACGTACGGGTAAAAGAGGCTCTTCAGCATGGTTAAGGATTACATACAAGGGCTGTGCACTTTGTCCGTAACGCGTTTCTTCCATGTATTTAAATTTGTCACCAATGTCGCGAATTATTCGCGTTTTACCATACCAGGTAACTGTATCGTATTCACTAGGATCAAGAGGACGTTTATCATCAACATATAAAGATACCAGCACATAGTTGTCGTTTAGTAATCGCGTTACTTGTGGGTCGGGCCAAACATAGTCTTCTGTTTTACGGCAATTGGCACATGCATGTCCTGTAAAATCTACCAGTAAGGGTTTGTGTTGTTTTTTGGCATAAGCTAACGCACGGGCGTAGTCGTTTTTAAAATATAAAATACCATGCTTATTACGTTCAATATAAGTGCTGTATGCATCGTCTGTGTTTTTAAGTACGGATGTTTCAGTAGGGCCAAAACCATGAGGGGCCTCCGAATATTCTGCGGGGGGTAAAACACCACTAAGTAGCTTTAGCGGGGCGCCCCATAGTCCGGGCAACAAATAAAAGACCATACCAAATGTGATTACGGCCATCATCAAACGAAAAACGCTTAAGTGATTTACCGCAGTATCGTGGGCCGTTTTAAATACGCCTAAAAGGTATAAGCCTTGAAGTAAAAATATAGCAAGCCATAATACAATAAACAATTCACGAGTAAGTATGCCGGCCTGAACAACTAAATCGGCATTGGATGCAAATTTTAAAGCTAATGCAAGTTCTAAAAATCCTAAAACAACCTTAACGGCATTGAGCCATCCTCCAGATTTTGGGAGTGCATTAAGCCAGCCTGGAAAGGCAGCAAATAAACCAAAAGGAATTGCCAATGCGGAAGAAAACCCGAGCATGCCCCAAAATGGACCTGAAATACCTCCGCCTGCGGCAGCTTGTACAAGCAAGGTTCCAATAATGGGACCGGTACAACTAAACGAAACTAATGCTAAAGTAAATGCCATAAAAAAAATACCGCTATGTCCTTTTTTTTCAGCTTTGGCATCCATGCGGTTTACCCAGGTACTAGGTAATACCAATTCAAATGCCCCTAAAAACGAAAACGCAAAAATTAATAACAGTAAAAAAAATCCCAAATTAAACCACACATTTGTTGAAAGCGTGTGTAAAGCGCCGGCACCAAATATCAGAGTAATACTGAGTCCGAGGATTACGTAAATGGAGATTAAAAACAAACTGTAAAGCAGGGCATTTTGCATGCCCTGACGTCGATTTTTAGAATGTTTGGTAAAATAACTCACATTCATGGGAATCATTGGAAATACGCACGGAGTAAACAACGCTGCAAATCCGCCAATAAGTCCTGCCAAAAATATTTCTAGCCAGTTGAGTTTTGATAAATCGGTTTCGTCGGCTTGATATATAGAAGGCGAAATAGTAGAACCGGTATGTGTTATAGGAGGATTGTTATCTTGTACATTTTCATTTGATGTGGCTGCGGTATCGCGTTCGGCAGCAGCACCACATTCACTTGCGCCAATGTTAAAAGTAAATGCATCTGCTGGCGGAAATGTACATTGAACCGAGTCACAGGCCTGGGCTTCAAACTGCCCGTTAATTGTAAAAGGCTTTACGCTCAGTACTTTAATGCGTTGTGTAAAAACCGCCTGATGTTCATGAAAGGCAACACGCATACCAAAAACGTTATCAAGTTCCATTTTGGGCTTGGACTCTTTTATGGGCCCTAATAAAGTATATGCCGGGGAAGGTGCAAATGTAAACGAAGTGGCATTGGGACCATCGGGATGTTTTTGAGTTACCGAATAAATATGCCAGTGGGGATCTATATCAGCAGTAAAAACAAGTTCATATTCACATGCAGTAATAGATTTTGTTTTACTTGCCCAACGAACATGAGAAGTTTGAGCCCATGATAAAGAGTTTATAAAAACCAGGATATAAATTAAGCAGCAACGCATCATTTAAAGGTACAACTATTTTACGGGGCTTTTAACATGAACAATTTCAGTTTTAGGCGGCAGACACATGCGCTCGTTACACAGCATATAGTCAATGGCAACATCAAACGAAAAGGGTTTTAATACAGATGCCGTAGCCGACTGAATAAAACGGGCACGGTTATGAAAAACCAATAGCGTGTCGCCAAAAGCAGGCACGAATTCACGCTGTATGCCAATTTCTTCAGGCAATCCAGTTAAAGCGATAAACCCCGGACATTTAGAAAAATCAAAATGCGTGGGCACCGGACCATCTGCTTTTAAGTGTTGGCTATACATGTGCCAGCCGGGTGCAATTTCAGCTTCAAATGTAAATGTTAATGCATGATTTGAATTTAAATATTGTGTACTGGCCTTCCATAATACAGGCGTTTGTCCTATTGCATGTAGCACAGAAAATATAATACAAACGTAACGAAAAATCATTCTACAAATTTAAATTCTAAAGTTAATACCGCTTGTGCATTAACATTTATTACCGAGTTTGTTAAGGTATTTAAAACAATAAACCAAGTCTTTTTCCCAACGGTAATGGTGCATATAATCGCTTAAAACATCATTAGAAGCCAAACCTATTTGGCGCAAATCTATTACCGGTGTTGGAACATGATCTGAAGCTAAGCCAATTAACTGCCGACGCTTAAGCGCTACCGCAAATATATTTTTAAAAAAGTTAACAGGACTGGACATCAATCCGATTAAAAAAGGAGACAGCAGAAAGAGTAAAAACACCAAAACAAGTTCTAAAAGACGTTTTTTTCTCCGGTTAACTGGCTGTCCTGAGTCGTTGAGCGAAAATGCAAACAAATCGTTTTTAACATTTGGATTTTGCCCACCAATAATGGTATCACTTTGAGCAGTTACAATGCGGTATTTTAAACCATAATTAGTAAAATGTGCCATACAGGCTAAAATATCACGCGTAGAATATTCGGGAACACTAAAAATAAGCTCAGTAATATGATGAATACGGATATATTCTTCAAGGCGTGGCATCGTATTTTTAAATTCCGCATCGGACTCGGGGACATTATAAAATATGCCCTCTGGAGGACGCGTAGAGGAATTTAAAAGCAATTCTATTCGCCGGCCTTCGGCGGGTTGTGCTAAAATAAGTACAGCGCCCACCCGTTCACTTTTATGAAAAAGCAAGCGAAAAATAAGGCGGCTTACTACAAGGTATAAAAACGCAAAACCCGAGCCTAATAATATTAGCGCGCGCGAAAATCTAAAATACTCTGGTAATAAAGAGTAAATCAATAAAATAAAAATACTGCCCTGTAATAAGCCCCGCAGGGCCGGTTGTGCGCGAAAGGGTTTATCGTAGGCGCCAGACAAATACATGGAACCCATCCATAACAAAGCATAAAGCGGAAAAAACAAGCGCAACATGGCAGCCGAATAAAAATTGGGGTATAACTTAAATCCCATTTCGTACACCTCTTTACAAAAGTATAGTCCCGTCAAGAGTATAAAAAAGTCCAAAATCGGGATCAGGATTTTTTTAAACACAGTATATAGTAGGGAAGCCCCTGCACGGCACCAAATGGCAAAATGTATTAGACGTATAAATAACCACGATTTGTTTTCAGGTAAATGTTTTTCGGCAAAACGCGCCATAGCCCCGTAAAACAAGCGTACATAATTTAAATTCCCCTTTTTAGTGCTTTCTCCTTTATGATGAATAATTGAGCTTTCTGCAAAATAGTGGTTTTGATACCCTGCTTGTGTTATTCGGTATGACAAATCAACGTCTTCACCGTACATAAAAAAACGCTCATCAAGTCCGCCTATTTTATTTAGAACAGCTTTTTGAATGAGCATAAACGCCCCGCTCAACACATCAACCGGATGGTTTTGATGGGCACTGAGATAGCTTAAATGGTATTGCCCAAAACGTTTTGATTTTGGAAAACAAGCGCTTAAACCAAAAAGTTTATAAAACGCTACAGCGGGCGTTGGTAATCCGCGTTTACTTTCGGGTAAATATCGGCCGTTACTGTCAAGCATTCTAATACCCAAGGCGCCGGCTTCAGGATGTTGATTCATGTATGCCAATGTTTTTACCAATGTGTCTTCGGCTACTATAGTATCAGGGTTTAATAGTAAAATATACTTTCCTTGAGCAATTTTAATAGCCTGATTATTGGCTTTTGAAAACCCAACATTTTCGGAGTTAAAAATACAAGAAACGGGGGCCTTACAAGATTTTAAATAAGCAACCGAATCATCTACCGAATTATTATCCACAACTAGTATTTCAACATTTAAATGCTGTATAGCATTTTGCACAGAAATTATACATTGTTCAAGAAAATGCCGAACATTATAATTTACTATGATAATACTTAAGTCCATGTGAATTTCAACGCCCTAAAATAAATATAATTGCCTGATTGGTATTATTTATACTTTTGTAAAACCCCTTGACCGCATAATAGTATTGGTCCCATAGCTCAGTTGGATAGAGCACAAGTTTTCTAAACTTGCGGCCCTTGGTTCGAATCCAAGTGGGACTACTTTATATTCGCTTCGGCATGAATATTGAATCTTCGGGCTTTCCAGAGGCAAAAACGAAACTAAAACGCATTTTAGTACGCGGGAGCTTTATACTGGCCGGCATACTACTAGGCTTAGCCGTATTGCTATTGATTACGGGGATTGTATTTGAGCAAAAGGCTCGCAGCATAGTGCTATCTGAAGTTCAAAGCATATTAAAGCCCGGTTACGTTATAGATGCAGACCAAATTACACTTAGGGTATTTAAAAATTTTCCAGATATGGCTGTGGAGTTTGAGCAGGTAAATCTGCATATTAAAAAAACATCCGATACCATTATATATGCAAAAAAAATACTCCTTGGATTTTCTTTTTTTGATTTGTGGTCCGACACAATTACAATCAGAGAGCTGTATTGTACTAATGCCCAAGCGCATTTAGTAACAAATAAATATGGTAAGCCTGTATACGATTGTTTTAAGACGAATGCTACATCTAGCGGTTCCTCACAGGTGCAATTAAAAAAAGTAGAATTTAAACAAATTAATGTTTTTTGGAAAGATCATAAATCCATGCAACAAGGCGATATGTTTATAGAACAATTTAAAAGCAAGGGTTTATTTATTGCAGAAGAGGCAGACTTGGATTTTAGCGCGAAAGGTATTTTAAAACAATTTGAAAGTACAAATCTACAGCTGACTCCAAAATCATTTGAAATTAAATCAAGGGTTAAAAAACAAAATACACACTATACCATAACACATGCGGTTTTAAATTGTGCCGGGGTTGAATTTAAACTTACGGGCGGCATACACTACGATACCAGCATTACAAATGCCGATATTAGTGCCAAACTTAAGTCAAATAGCATTTCTGAATTGTTTTCATGGCTACCAAAAGCAAGTGCTGAAACCGTTAAATCGTATAACGTAGAAGGCGCAGTTGACCTTGACATTAATTTAAAAAAACAACTACAATGGCAAATAGATGCTGTATTTAACTTAAAAAACGCACGCTTTGAAAATCCTAAAAATAATTTAACAGCTAGTCGTGTTAACGCTAAAGGCGCCCTGTATTGGACTCCAAATTTGTATAAAGTAGAGTTGGCGCATTTAAATGCCTGTGTTCATTCAGATAGCTTGTCCATACAAGGGGTATACACAAAATCCAATAAGGAAGAATTACACCTAAACGTATTTGCTGATTTGCATATAGAACAGTGGATTAATGCGATGCCCATAGACACACTAACTACACTCAATGGACAATTAAAAACACAGTTATCGCTTCATGCAATGCGCATAAACAACACAAAACCCTGGGCCACTAAATCTTCAGCGGGTAAATTTGTATGGCGGCAAGGCCTTGTGAAATTTAAACATGACACGTTGAACTGGAACGCCATATCATTAGATGCAGACTGGAGCGGGGAGACGTTAAATATTAATCAGTTTAAAGGTTTAAGGGGCAAGTCGGATATAATGTGTAAGGCTCGTATACCCAACATTTTTAATGCTTTGTGGAACGCCCACTCGATAATAGAATTTGATGTAAAAGGCCATTCAAACGTAATGTATACAACAGATTTTGAATCACATTCCATTGATACAACATCTTTTTTTCCTTTACCGTTTAAGGGCAACTGTAATTGGACATGTGATAAACTGATATACAATCATAATACAGCCCAAGATGTTGACATTTATTTTAATGTTGCTCCAGAACACATACAGGGGAGCCTTTCAGCCAAGCTGTGGAACGGAAAAATGAATGCTGATTTTAATATGTCACCACGAAATCAAACAATACAAAATGTTTTACAAACACGTTATTCAAATATTAACCTTGAACAGGCCCTTCGTGAAAACAACAATATGGGACAAAACCATATCACATATCAGCAAGTATCGGGGCACATTACCGGCACAACAACCGCCCAATGGCAAAGCAATTTAAAAGGAATAATTTTAGATACCGGCTTAGTGGTCTCTTCCAAAACGTATATTCAGTCAGGTATATTAAGTAATTACGAACCGCTTATGGCCCTTTCAAAATTTATTCATATTAATGAGTTAAAACGTATTACATTTTCTGATTTTAATATAGACTTTAGCATTGCGCATAACACATTATTTTTAAATAAAACAGAACTGCGTAATAATGCGTTAAACATAGATTTATGGGGCCAGCAAACGTTTTCAGATTCTATTTTGTATCATGTGCGATTATCTCTTACCGAACTTTTATTTAACAAAATAAAAAATCCATTATCAAAATTTAAAACCCGAGAAAAAACCAAATCATTTGGAACCGCATTATTAATTTCAGGAACATTGAATCGTCCGTTGGTGCGATGGGACCGGGAACATGAATCTTTAAATTCTCAAACCGCCCAACCCTATGAAAATGGGATTCAAAATAAAGTAATACATTTATTACAACGGGTTAAAGACAGCCTAAAACCGATACATTCTAAACCTGTAAATGAAACTTTAGAATTTGAGATGCCCAAATCAAAAACCAAACGAAACGCCATGCATCGCGATAGCGAACAAAAAGAGCCCGCAGACAATGGCGATGATTTTTAAATAATAATGTTTATAATATTACAGTACCTTTAAATAGTGAGTATTTATATTAAAAAATTAAGTTGGAAATTTATTCTTGCTGTTTTGGGCATTGTTATTGTTCTGGTTTCATTTGGCTACACGCATTTTTTAGTTAAAACATTAATTACAAAAGAACAACAAAAAGTACACGTTTGGGCAGCATCCATACAGCAACGTGCCGACTTAATACATTTTGCTGCAAAATTATTTAAAGACATTCAAACAGAAGAACGAAAAAAAGCACTCTTGTATGCCGAAGCCACCAAAGCCATTAGCGCAACAAACATCAGTATTGACTATGAATTTATTTTAAAAGTGTTACAAGATAATACAACTGTACCGGTTATACTGGAAAATGCACAAGGGGAATTAACAGCTCGAAATTTAAATGCAGATTCTTTAAATGATACAAGCTACCTAAAAAACCAACGTAGCATTATGAAATTAAAATACAAGCCTTTAGAAATTCAATTTTATAAAAATCAAAAAGGATATTTATATTACAATGACAGCAGGCTGTTTACGGATATTCAGCGTGTCTTTGACCAGTTAATATTATCATTTCAAAAATTAGCCGTAAGCAGCAGCGATACCCGGGTTATTTTAACAGATATAAACGGGAAATTAATTTCATGTAGTAATTCCAAAGACAGCACTGATTTTAAAAACAAAAGCTATTTACAAAAAACCATTAGCGCATGTTCAGAACAATACCCGCCCATTTTATTGAATTTAGAAAATGGCACGGCATACAATGTGTATTTTGCAGAACCCCACTGGATTCGCAATCTCCGATACTTTCCATTTTTTCAGTTTGCCGGAATTGCTATATTTTTAGCAATAGCTTATTTGTTTTTTAATACCGCACGAAAAGCTGAACAAAATTTAGTTTGGGTTGGTATGAGTAAAGAAACTGCACATCAGTTGGGCACCCCAATTTCTTCATTAATGGCCTGGCATGAAAATTTAAAAACCACAGCAGATCATTTGGTATTACAGGGGATGGAACAAGACTTAAAACGTTTAACTACAATTTCAGAACGCTTTGGTAAAATTGGGTCGCAACCACAACACCAGCCTTTAAATTTAAATGTGCTGCTACATGAAACCGTATTATACTTAAAACCACGAAGCTCTAAAAACATTATTTATAATATTGAAATTCCACAAATACCAATTTTTATAATGGGCACAACAGCACTCTTAGATTGGGTATTTGAAAATGTAATTAAAAATGCCATAGATGCAATGAATGGAAAGGGCACGATTGGCATTACATTACATAATTTTAATAACCAAGCGGTAATTGAAATTATGGATACCGGTAAAGGGATTGCACGAAAAGATTTTAATAGGATTTTTAAACCGGGATATAGTTCCAAAACTCGTGGATGGGGTTTAGGATTGAGTTTATCGAAACGGATTATTGAAACCTACCACAAAGGTAAAATTGATGTTAAGCATTCTCAGGTTCAAAAAGGAACCATTATGCGCATTGTTTTAAATACCATAAAACACGAAGCTTAATCCATACTGGCTTTTAAGTATTCACGATTCATTCGGGCAATATTTTCAATAGAAATTCCTTTAGGGCATTCTGCTTCACAAGCTCCCGTATTGGTGCAATTTCCAAATCCTTCAGCATCCATTTGCTTTACCATATTTAATACACGCGCCTGGCGTTCAACCTGGCCCTGAGGTAATAGCGCAAGCTGAGAAACTTTAGCGCTTACAAAAAGCATCGCACTGGCATTTTTACAAGCTGCAACACAAGCCCCGCAACCGATACATGCTGCTGCATCAAAAGCCAAATCGGCATCGTCTTTTGGAATCAGAATCGTATTTGCGTCTTTTGCATTGCCTGTATTAACCGAAATAAATCCGCCTGCAGACATAATCCGGTCAAAAGAAGAACGGTTAACGGCCAAATCTTTGATTACCGGAAATGCTGCGCTGCGCCATGGTTCTACAACAATTGTATCACCGTTTTTAAAACTTCGCATATGCAACTGGCAAGTGGTAACCCCTTGTTTTGGACCATGGGGACGGCCATTAATATACATGCTGCACATACCACAAATGCCTTCACGACAATCGTGATCAAATGCAATAGGGTCTTTGCCTTCTTGAATTAAGTGTTCATTAACCACATCAATCATTTCCAGAAAGGACATGTCTGGAGAGATATTTTGGGCATTGTAGGTTTCAAAGCGTCCACGTTCGGTGGCATTATTTTGCCGCCATACTTTAAGTGTTAAATTCATTGTGCCGTTAGACATATGCGTTTATTATTTATAACTGCGTTGTGCGATTTTAATATTTTCGTATTGAAGTTCTTCTTTATAAAGCGTATACGCGCTGTCACCGTTATATTCCCATGCCGCAACGTATGAAAAGGTTTCATCCTGACGAAGCGCTTCACCCTCTTCGGTTTGATATTCTTCACGGAAATGTCCGCCACAACTTTCTTCACGATTTAAGGCATCGATACACATCAATTCCCCAAGCTCTAAAAAATCAGCAACACGTCCGGCCTTTTCCAATTCTGGATTAAAATTCATAGCATCACCTGGTATGCGCACATCAGACCAAAATTCAGCACGCAGAGCTTTAATAGCTTCAATGGCGGACGTTAATCCGGTTTTGTTTCGTGCCATGCCACATTCATCCCACATAATTTTTCCTAAACGTTTATGAAAATAATCTACAGAGCGCTTGCCCTTTATTGACATAAGCTTTTGAATGCGTTCTTGTACTTGTGCTTCAGCTTTTACAAAAGCATCATGGTCTGTAGCAATGGCCTTGGTTTTAATTTCACCAGACAGGTATGCACCAATGGTATATGGAATTACAAAATATCCATCAGCCAATCCTTGCATTAGAGCCGATGCGCCAAGTCGGTTAGCGCCATGATCACTAAAATTAGCTTCACCCAATGCATATAATCCCGGAATATTTGTCATAAGATTATAGTCTACCCATAATCCACCCATAGTATAGTGTACAGCAGGGTAAATTCGCATGGGTACCTCGTAGGGATCTTCTCCAGTAATTTGTTTGTACATATCAAACAAGTTGCCGTATTTTTCTTTAACAACAGCCCGACCCAAGCGCATAACATCTGATTTACTGGGGTTTTGAAGCCCTAATTTATTGGCTTCTACACGTCCATAACGTTCTGTATTAGCTGCAAAATCTAGATAAACTGCCATTTTACTTGCACCTACTCCAAATCCGGCATCGCAACGTTCTTTAGCTGCACGACTTGCAACATCTCGGGGCACCAAATTTCCAAAAGCCGGATACCGACGTTCTAAATAATAATCGCGCTCGTCTTCAGGAATATCATTAGGTTTACGAGAATCGCCCTTTGCTTTTGGCACCCAAATACGACCGTCATTACGCAATGATTCTGACATTAAGGTAAGTTTGGACTGATGATCGCCACTAACGGGAATACAGGTTGGATGAATTTGTGTAAAACATGGATTAGCAAATAAAGCACCTTTTTTGTGCGCTTTCCAGGCCGCAGTTACATTGCTGCCCATGGCATTGGTAGATAAATAAAATACATTTCCATAGCCTCCAGTGCATAATAACACGGCATGACCAAAATGCCGCTCTAAAGCCCCGCTAATTAAATTTCGTGCAATTATACCACGGCATTTACCATCAATTACAACTACATCCAGCAATTCATGACGCGCTAAAAGCTGAACGCTGCCCATACCAACTTGACGCTGAAGGGCACTGTATGCACCAAGTAATAGTTGTTGCCCTGTTTGTCCGGCTGCATAAAACGTACGCTGCACCTGCGTTCCTCCAAACGATCGGTTACTTAACGTGCCACCGTATTCTCGGGCAAAGGGCACGCCCTGTGCTACACATTGATCAATGATGTGAGTGGAAACTTCCGCAAGTCGGTATACGTTAGCTTCACGGGCCCGGTAATCACCACCTTTGATAGTATCGTAAAATAAGCGGTAAACACTATCGCCATCATTTTGATAATTTTTTGCAGCATTAATACCGCCCTGAGCTGCAATACTATGCGCACGCCTGGGGGAATCTTGAAAACATAATACTTTTACTTTATATCCCATTTCAGCCAGGGAAGCTGCGGCGGATGAACCCGCTAAGCCAGATCCAACCACAATAACTTCCAGATTGCGTTTATTAGCTGGATTTACAAGCGGAACAGTTGAACGGTACATGGTCCATTTTTGCTCAAGTGGACCAGTAGGAATTTTGGAGTCGATACGGGGAGTAGAAGACATAGGTTTAGTCTAAAATATTAAAATGCAACGCAATGGGCATGGCAGCAAAAAGCGCGCAAACCAAAACAGAGAATCCAAAACCGGCTTTACGAATTAGGGGCGTATACCGTTTATGGTTTAAACCCAGCGTTTGAAAAGCCGACTGAAAGCCATGTAAAAGATGATAAAACAAGCTTGCTACTCCTAACAAGTAGAGGGCCACAATATACCCTTTTTCAAATACTTGTTTAAGGTTTGTATAGGTGTTGTGTTCTGTATTTTTAATTAATGCTTGTTTTGTGGGTAACCAAAAGTTTGCCAAGTGAATAATTAAAAAAAGTAATAACAAGGACCCTAAAATACCCATAGACCGGGAGTACCATGTACTATTAAATTTTCCACCATTAACGGCATAGTCTAAGGGGCGTGCCTTTTTATTTTTTAGGGTTAAACGCAAAGCCTGAACAATGTGGATAATTAAACCAGCAAAGAGGCCAATTTCTAAAACACGAATTAAGGGATTATGCGACATAAAATGCGCACCGGCATTAAATGAAGCACCTCCATCGTTTAAAAAAATTAAACTGTTAAGGCTCACATGAACAATTAAAAATAGGATTAAAAATAAACCGGTTAAACCCATGGTAAATTTTTGACCCACAGAACCGGAAAATAAGGACTTGTATTGTGCCATAGGGTAGTTTAAGAACAACAAAGGTATTAAGTAAAAGGTTCATACGCAATCTTAAACGCTATTCTATTTAAGATTATTTAATGAATCTTTATCGTAAATAGTATACTTATATAGGTGACTCGGTATTAAATTTAGGCATTAAACCTGCTTGAGCCTGTAGCGTACAATGGTTTTAATTAATTCCCAAGGCATGGGCTGATTATGCTGAAATTGAATGGCCCCTTTGGATGTTTTAAACGTAGATAATTCATTTTTAAAAAACAAAATGGGTTTAGGTGTAGGATAAAATCCGATATGAGCAGTGAAAGCTGCGTAATGCACAACATTTTTTGTATAACGGAATGTGGGCATATTATACCTAAAACAAATTTCAGCCCCGGGGAGTTCTTGTTGTAATATTTGAAATAACTTTTGTAATCGCGTTTTAACCTCTTGCGGAAACTGCGCATGATATGCTTCTATAGACTTAAAAGCGACGGTTGACATTATAAGGAATATGTATTTGGATTACCAAAGGTATAAATGGAAGTCCAAACCGTATGGTGTTTTAATAGCGATAATTCGTTGACATGAAAGGTTGCGGCAAAAACCTTATTTGCGAATTCTGTAATGATGGCATCGTATTGCCTTGGTTTTAAATCACGAAAGGCGAGGGTTATGTGCGGTTTAAAACCGTATGCATTTGAAAATTCGTTAGTAAGTCCTAAATTAATACGAACATGACTTCGTAACATAAAATACGTTTCGTTAAGTATATCACAGGGCGCTACCCGTATATAAAATACGCGTTTTGGAAAACCATCATAGCCATTTAGTTTAAGATCTATGGGGGCATTTAGCTTAAATGAACCTAACATCTGCATTAACACGTCCTCTTTATGTTCTTCCCATTCAAAAGGGCGGTGTAAGGTTATGTGGGGAGGGCTGTTAAACATAGCTTTTAAACCATATGCGGTTTGCAAATACCGCTGTTCTTCAAAAATTTGATTATACAGGGGCTCTTTAGGGATGCAAGCAATGTAATAGCGTTTTCGTGCCATAAAACATCTAATTTATCTTATTTTTACCATTTGAAAACAGGTATATGAAAATCATTATTCCTATGGCCGGTAAGGGGAAACGTATGCGCCCCCATACCTTGACTACTGCAAAACCCTTAATTCCGGTTGCAGGCATGCCTATTGTACAGCGTTTGGTGGAAGATATTGTAAAAGTTTGCGGTGAAGCGGTAAGTGAAATCGCGTATATCATTGGACCCGATTTTGGTGCAGAAGTTGAACAAGACCTTTTACGCATTGCAAAATCTGAAGGCGCCGAGGGAACAATATATTACCAAGAAGAGGCCTTGGGAACCGCACATGCGATTTGGTGTGCCAAGGCATCGCTTAAAGGCAAAGTTGTTGTGGCATTTGCGGATACTTTATTTAAAGCCGATTTTACCATGAACGCTTCTGAAGAGGGAGTTATATGGGTTCATGAAATTGAAGATCCGAGTCAGTTTGGAGTAGTTACGCTGGATACACAAGGGTTTATTGATGACTTTGTAGAAAAACCAACAAAACCAATAAGTAAACTGGCTATTATAGGCATTTATTTTTTTAAAGATGGTGAGCGGTTAAAAAATGCTATTTCGCATTTAATAGAACATAATATTAAAGAGAAAGGTGAATTTCAGCTAACCAATGCTTTATCTGATTTAAAATCACAGGGGCTTAAATTTGTACCCGGCAAAGTAAGCGAATGGCTAGATTGTGGTAACAAAAACGCCACATTACATACAAATCGTCGTATATTGGATTATGACACACATAATCCCCGACTAATTTCGGCCGATGCTAAAATAAAAAACAGTGTTATTATTTCTCCGTGTTTTATAGGTTCTAATGTTGAAATTGAACATTCTATTATTGGTCCACACGTAAGTATTGGTAAAGGCAGCCGAATATATAAAGCGCACATTCAAAACAGCATCGTTCAGCAGGGGGCCAAAGTAGAATCCTGTAGTTTAAATGCCAGCATTGTAGGAAAGCATGCCGCCGTTCAAGGATCATTTTCTGAACTCAATTGCAGCGACTATTCGGATTTTACCATTTAATATGCGTAAACTGAGGATTGCGAGTTTCTTATTAATCGCAATGGCGTCGTGCCAACTATTTAAAAACCCGCAGCAGGTTAGTGCCTATACATTTTTAGACATGTATATGAGTGGCGTTTCCATGCGGCTACAGGACGATTTTGGAAATGCGGCCCAACGCCTGGAGGCCTGTTTACAAATACAACCGTATAATTCACAGGTGCATTACCAATTGGCATGCTTGCGAAACCAGATGAATCAGCCTACAGCTGCTTTTTACCATGCCGTAATGGCGTTTCGATTACAACCCAATCAAATAGAATATGCACGTTGCTTGGAATCGACAATAACAGATCGTAAACAGCACCTGCGTGTATTAAAAGATTTGTGCCGTAGATTTCCAAACGACGTGGCGTTTAGAGATAAATTTTTTATGAGCGCAATCAAACAAGGCGCTTTTAATCAGGCCCTGGAAGAATGCCGCGAGTGGAATTTAAAAAATGGCAGTGATCCACAGACCCTTTGTATTCAGGCCGGACTGTTAAAAACATTGCGTCGTTACAATGAAGCCTTAATTATACTTGAAACGGCTTCGCAAAATTTTCCAGGGGATATTCCCGTATGGATAGCTTTAGCCGAATCTTATGAGCGGATAAACGATTCTAAAAATCTTGTACGCGTTTGCAATTCCATTTTAAAAATACAGCCTAATTCAGCTAAAGCGTTGGCTATATTGATGATAGATGCAATACGTGTAGGTCAAAATAATTTTGCAGAAGGCTTTTATCAAGATTTTTTACAATATTGTAATATCAATGAATGGAACATGCTCTATGTGCAGCTGGAGTCTATTGTTTCCAAAGAACAATTGCAACAAAAATGGATACTTCCCTATATAAACAAAGCCTCTGATTTAAAAGTAAAAGCAGACATGCAGCACAAGGCATTTAAAATGGGCCTGCCATACGAAATGCTTGTTCAATGGATGTATCAGGATAAGTTAACAGCTTCTACAGCAATATCATTTTTACAACAGGAACAGGAAAAACGCCTATCGGACTCCTTGTATGTACACAGTAAATATATAAAACAGCAGTTTCCCGAATTGAGCCTAACCGGCTTTTATCAAATTAGAGCCTGCGCATTATTAAATCGATTAAAAGAATGTTCAGAGATCTTAAATGAGTTATCGAATAATGCCAATATATTGGACACTAAAAAAAAAGGCGAACATGCGCTTTGGAGCGCACTGTATCATTTAGAAACACATTCTTTAGATCTTGCACTGCGTAACTTAAAGCAATTTAAGGAACTGTACTCCGAACACGCATTGGGCTTTTTAATAGAATGTATTTACGAATCCTTGCGCAATAATGAATCGGCATTAAATACACTGCAACAGGCCGCACTGTCACTATGGACAAAATCCGACTGGGACATACCGTTTAATGTAGCACTAGAATACCTGAGTCAAAACGCTCAATATGATGCCATATTACAGCGCCGCATTCAACATGCCGACACCGATTTACGATTTAAAATAATGGAACAAATTAGGCCACATGCAAAATAAAAGCTCAGAATCTGTAATAAGTCATGGGGTTTTAAATGCCTTATTTAAGATGGCTGTTATTATAATAGGCACACTTAGTTTATTTGCATGTCAATTTTCAAAACCATCGCATTCAAATAAATTACAACCACGCGATAGCATTATTGCTGGTTCAAAATGCAATGTGGTATGGTTAAATGAAAAAAAGCTATCAAAACATATTAGCGATAATGAATTAAAAACAAGTGGATTACAATGTAAAGCCGATATTACGCTGCAAAGCGAATCTACACAACATGAATTAGATGTTAAAATCCGATGGATTCCCGACAGCTCTATGTTTTTACATATCCAATACCTGCTGGGCATTGACATAGCAAAATTATGGATTAGCCGCGATTCTGTTATTATGGTAAATTATATTGAAAAAACGTATTTACGCGAAGATGTTTCAGAGCTTAATCGCTGGTTTAATACAGAACTGGATTTTGATTTATTACAGGCTTTGCTATTTGGTAACAGCGCTGCTTTTAATGAAGATGAAAAACGTCTGCACGCATTTGTTAATCGGGATTCATGTACCTATATGTTAAGCACGGAACGAAAACGTAAATGGAAAAAAATAAATTCTGGAAATTTAAACCCCTATACGTTCTTTCAAATTTTAACAGTAAATCATTTAAATTTTAAAATTGTTAAAAATGAAATTCAAGACCCCAAAACACAGCGAAGTCTAAAAATCGGGTACTCTAATTTTAAAACCATGGGGTATAATTTTGCACCCCAGCATGTTGATATTGAAGTAAATGCGCCTCAGGTATTACGTATAAAAATTGATTATGTTCGTATGGAACCACTGGAGAGTAATTTAAAAGCTGTTTCAGTGCCAAAAGGGTATGATCGTATTTATCCAAAAATTCAACAATAAGTGTTTTTTAATTTTGTGTATTGGTATTTTTAACCATGCACTGGCGCAACACAGCTCAGGCACAAATAAATTGCAACTTGAAGAACGCCGCTCAAAATTAAATGCAGAAATTGAATTGTTAAATAAACAAGTACAACAAATTAAAAAAAATAAAAAGCATTCCCTAAGTGAAATTGTGGCGCTTAATATAAAAATTGAAAAGCGTAATGCGCTTATTCAAACGATTTCACAAGATATAAATCAACTTAATGCCGACATGGATAAAAACCGCGCGGAAGAGCAGCGTTTAACAATGCATTATAAAAACATCAAATCCCTTTATATACAGTCGGTATTAAGAGCTCAAAAAGACAACTATAAATTTCATTTCTTTTTATTTTTGCTTAATGCAGAATCGTTTCAACAGGCATTATATCGTTATAAGTACATTCAACAACTGGCGCTCATACGCCATAATCAAGGCGAAGAATTAAAACGTACCAAATTACAATTAAACAAAACCATTGCGGTAATTCACACACAGCTGAACGAAAAAGCCCGTTTAAAGTCATCTGAAGAGCACGAAAAATCAAAATTAAATGTTGAAAAAAATGATAAACAGATGGCTGTTACAGAATTACAACGCAAGGAAAAGGCCGTTAAAAAAGAACTTGAACAAAAACGTAAAACGGCAATTCGCTTGCAATCTGAAATTAAACGTTTAATTGAACGCGAAATGGCAAAGCGCCAAAAAACACAAGAAAAATCCGAATCCCCCGCGGTACTAAAATCTAAAACTAAACAAGCCCCCCAGCGTGAAATATTTGATGCGCAGGAACAGGCATTAAGTAAAGAGTTTATATCCAATAAAGGGATTTTACCATGGCCGGTAGAACGGGGTGTTGTTTGCGAATCGTACGGCACCCATGAACACCCCGCCATTAAAGGCTTTATGATGACTAATAACGGTATTGAACTTTGTGTGTTAGAAGGTACAAAGGCGCGCGCAATTTTTTCGGGGGAAGTTACTAGCATAGCGGCTTCACCTTCAGGAGGAAGTTTAGTGATTATTCGTCATGGGGAATACCTGAGTGTATATTGTAATTTAGACCAAATAACCGTTAGTGTGGGCCAATATATAAAACCAAAACAAGTTTTGGGCAACATATTATTTAGTTCACACGAAAACCGTTATGCCATGAACTTTCAAATTTGGAAATCGCAAAAAACACTCAATCCTGAAGATTGGTTGCGTAGAAATATGTAATAAATAGTTGTTAACCGTTTAAGGCTTCTGCACCGCCCACAATTTCTAAAATTTCTTTTGTGATACTAGCTTGACGCGCTTTATTATAGCTGATTTTTAATTCCGTAAGCATTGATTTTGCGTTATCTGTGGCTTTATGCATGGCCGTCATTCGAGCGCCGTGCTCAGATGCTTGAGAATCTAATAACGCTTTGTACAGTTGCGTTTTTAACGCCCTGGGAATTAACTCTTGAATAAGGTACGCCGGATCTGGCTCAAAGATATAATCTGCATTAACTGAACTTGATTTTTCGGCAGATGTTTTAATATCAAATGGCAACAAGGTTTCATTTACAGTGATTTGTACCGCTGCATTTTTAAACTGATTGTAAACCAACACTACCTCATCAAATTGTTTACTTAAAAACACGTTAATGATGCGTTGCGCAAATTCAGAGGTTTTAGAATAATTTAAACGATCAATAAGTTCATTATTATGATGCGGCAAGTCTTGACCAGAAATTACAAATCGTGTTTTACGAAACGCATCGTGAACTTTTTTTCCAATAGGTAAAACCGTTATTTCACGCCCATCAAATGTTTCGCGAATTAACGCATGCGTTTTTTTAATTATATTCGTATTAAAGGCACCTGCAAGGCCACGATTTGATGAAATGGGAATAATAAGAACAGGTCCTTGTTTCGATTTTCGGATGTAACGGTTTTCATTTGCGTCCATGCCTGCAGATGCATTTTCCATGATGGCTTTTAAGCGCTGGGCATAAGGCCGCATTTGAATTACCGCATCTTGAGCACGTTTTAATTTTGCAGCACTAACCATTTTCATGGCTGAAGTAATTTGCATGGTTGAACTAACCGATACAATTTTATTTCGAACCTCTTTTAAGCTGGGCATTCTATGTAAATTTTATGCAGCGTATGAACCAATTAAATCTTTAGCACATTGTTCTAAAACTGCGGTAATGGCATCCGTATATTGTCCGGTTTTAAGTTCGTCAAGCGTCGATTTAAACTGACGCTCCATGCGATCTAAAAAAGCCTGTTCAAAATCACGTACTTTGTTTACCGGAACTTGACGTAAAAGATTTTTTGTTCCTAAATAAATAATAGCAATTTGCTGTTCTACACGAAGCGGTGAAAACTGTCCTTGTTTTAAAATTTCAGTATTGCGTGATCCTTTGTCTAATACTGCTTTAGTTGCTGCATCTAAATCAGATCCAAATTTTGAAAAGGCTTCAAGTTCACGGTATTGCGCCTGATCAAGTTTTAAGGTACCGGCAACCTTTTTCATAGATTTAATTTGGGCATTCCCTCCAACGCGTGATACGGATATACCCACGTTAATAGCCGGACGAATACCAGAGTTAAATAAATTGGATTCTAAAAAGATTTGACCATCGGTAATAGAAATAACATTTGTTGGAATGTAAGCAGAAACGTCACCGGCCTGCGTTTCAATAATTGGAAGTGCAGTTAGTGACCCTCCACCTTTAACGAGCGGACGGATAGATTCTGGCAAATCGTTCATATTACGAGCAATCTCATCAGAAGCATTAATTTTTGCAGCACGTTCAAGCAAGCGGCTGTGCAGATAAAACACATCACCCGGATAAGCCTCACGTCCCGGAGGGCGACGTAATAATAATGAAACTTCACGATAGGCAACAGCTTGTTTAGAAAGATCGTCAAATACAATGAGGGCCGGCCGGCCGGTATCTCTAAAAAATTCACCTATAGCAGCACCAGAAAAAGGCGCATAAAACTGCATAGGCGCAGGATCAGCAGCATTTGAGGCTACTACTACAGTATACGGCATGGCCCCGTTTTCTTCTAACACACGCACCACATTGGCAACTGTAGATGCTTTTTGACCTATGGCCACATAAATGCAATACACGGGTTTACCAGCAGCATAAAATTCTTTTTGATTAATAATTGTATCAATACAAACGGCCGTTTTTACCAATTTGACGATCGCCAATTACCAATTCACGCTGTCCGCGGCCAATGGGAATCATGGCATCAATTGCTTTTATTCCGGTTTGAAGCGGTTCGTTTACGGGTTGACGGTAAATAACGCCCGGGGCTTTACGCTCAATAGGCATTTCATATGTTGTACCCTGTATGGGTCCTTTACCATCTATGGGTTCGCCTAATGTGTTTACAACCCGCCCAAGCATCCCTTCTCCAACGCGGAGCGAGGCAATCCGTTTGGTACGCTTACATGTTGAACCCTCGCGTATGCCTTCACCAGAACCTAAAAGTACAGCCCCTACGTTGTCTTCTTCAAGGTTTAAGGCAATGGCTTTTAAACCGTTTTCAAATTCAATGAGTTCTCCAGACTGTACCTTAGACAATCCAAAAATGCGGGCAATACCGTCACCCACTTGTAATACACTTCCTACTTCTTCGAGTTCAGCTTCTGATTGATGTCCGCTTAATTGTTGACGAAGAATTGCAGACACTTCTGCAGGTTTAATTCCAGCCATAATATTTAGTTTTTGGTCATTAATTGTTTACGAATTGATTTAAGTTCACGCGCAATGGAGTGGTCCCACTGTCGGTCGCCTTGGCGAATAATAAAACCACCTATTATATCGGGTTGTATGCGTTCTTTCATGAGAGTTGCATTTCCCCATGTAGCATGAATAACTTTTTGAAGGTTTAGGCGCGCGGCATCATCTAATGCTGCAGCTGTAAGCACTTCAACACGCTCAATACCTTGATGCTTTAGGTGCAGCGATGAAAATGCCTGAATAATTTGAGGTAAAAAAGACTCTCTGCGCTGTCGGGTTACAAGTAAAACAAATTGTAATCCCAATGCGGATAGCTGCTCTTTAAACAAAGCAGTAAAAACATTTTGTTTTTTTTGTGAAGAAATCACAGGACTCTGAATAAACAGCTGTAAATCACGAGATGCCGTAAAGGTATCTTGAAGGATGGATACATCAGCATCTAAGGCTTTAAGCGCATTCCGCTCAAGTCCTAATTGCAATAGTGCTTTGGCATATCTTTCGGCTACAATCATGATAGGCGTATACGATCGCTTTCTTGTTTTACAAATTCCATCTGTTTGGAAGCAGATTTTAGCTCCTGACGAAGTACCTTTTCGGCAATTTCTATAGACAATTGCGCAACTTGTTTCCGTAATTCGTCTTGCGCTTGATTTTTTTCATTTTCAATTAATTCACGTGCCACTTCTACAATTCGCATGGCGTCTTCTTGCGCCTTGGTTTTAGCTTCGGCTATGATGCTGTCTTTTGTGGCGCGCGCTTCTTTTAAAAGGGCATCGCGTTCGGCACGGGCCTGCTGCAAAATTTTATCGTTATTAGATTGTAATTCGCGCATATCACGAAGCGCTTTTTCGGCACTCGATAAGGCATCTTTTATATGCTCTTCACGTGTTTTAATGGCATTTAAAATAGGCTTCCATGCAAACTTGCCCAATAAAAATAAAAGCAGTAAAAAAACCACAGAGGTCCAAAAAATCAAACCTACTCCGGGGGTTATTAACGATCCTAATACAAACATATAATTAAATTTAAAAAATCCCGGTTTATACTTGTGTATAAACCGGGAAATTGTCTTACATCAATGCAACTACAACAGCAAACAGCGCAACGCCTTCAACAAGGGCTGCGGCAATAATCATTGTGGTTTGAATTTTTGAGTAAGCATCCGGTTGGCGTGCAATGGCATCCATTGCGTGTCCACCGATTTGTCCGATTCCGATCCCGGCGCCAACTGCGGCGAGACCTGCTCCGATTGCTGCGATACTTCCAGTCATGGTTTTTTGGTTTTTATTGGTTAGTGTGAGGGGTTTAAAAGTTTTTCATCTTCATCATTATGTACGCCGTCGTTGTTATGATCTGCAACAGCCGAACCAATGAACAATGCCGTAAGTAGTGTAAAAATATAAGCCTGTAAAAGCGCTACAAGACATTCTAACACATCTATAAATAATGCAAACGCAACTGAAATAGGAGATATCCAAAGGGATTCAAAAACAAAAATGAGACCAACCAAACTAATTACAATAATGTGGCCAGCAGTCATGTTTGCAAACAAACGTATCATTAAAGCAAAGGGCTTTGTAAAAATACCAACCAGTTCAATGGGCATTAATATCGGCCAAAGGTAAAGCGGCTTAGGAAGCAATATATGTTTCCAGTAATGGGAATTTCCATTTACATTGGTAACAATTAAAGTGATGGTTGCCAAAACGAATGTAAAGGCAATGTTTCCGGTAACATTAGCGCCAATAGGAATTAAGCCAAAAATATTATTAATTAATATTAAAAAAAACACCGTTAATAAATACGGGACAAAGCGCTCGCTTCGGTTTCCGATATTTGTTTTTGCTATATCATCACGTACAAAAACAATCAAAGGTTCTAAAAGCGATTGTTTTCCTTTTGGTGATGTATAAATTCCATGATTTGCATACGATCGGGCCATTGCTATAAAAACATACAGTAAAACACCCATAGCCAAAAATAATTGGGCAACGTTTTTGGTAATAGATAGGTCTAAGGGCTTGGCATTGGTGAGTTCAATTTTACCATTGTTTACACGCTCTGAAATGTATGAACCATGCGCATTGGCCGTTTCAGAGGCATAATAAATGGTTTCTTTATAATTAATTAAACGTGTACCATTAATTTCAACAACATAGGCGCCGTGGGTGTCATGATGAAAGGCCGAAGACATAAAAAATTGCCAACCCGATTCGGTTTTTAAAATTACTGGTAAAGGAATGGCTAACGCATCATGCCCAGCTCCCCATAAATGCCAAGAGTGGGCATCTAAAATATGTTCAAAAGCAACTTCTGCAATGTTAACTTTATCTTTTTTTGCTGTGGCCGAATCTGTTACGGATGGAGTGGCAGAAACACGCAAACTCCAGCATAGTATCGAAAATAAGATTGTTAGACGCAAATTCAACATGGCTAATTTCGGGCGCAAATTTAGGGCTTTTTTAACGTAGAGTAAAAAAATTAATGCGTTATTTGTAAAAATGCAATATTGGTTAGTAAAATCAGAACCATTTAAATACAGTTGGGCGCAATTTATAGCCGATAAACGGACCCCATGGGACGGGGTTCGAAATTACGAGGCCCGCAACCACTTAAGAGCCATGCTAAAAGGAGATTTGGCTTTGTTTTATCATAGTAATGAAGATAAAGCAATTATGGGCATCGCACAAATAGTTAAAACGGCGTATCCCGATTCCACCGCCGTTGAGGGCGACTGGTCGGTTGTGGACCTCCGTCCGTATAAGGCATTTAAAACACCCGTAACCCTGCATCATATTAAAACTGATTCTACACTTAAATCCATGGAACTGCTACGGCGAAATCGATTGAGCGTGGTTCCGGTAACTTCAGCCGAATTTAATAGGATTTGTTTGCGGGGAGAACCGATTTAAGAAGGTTTAGCGCAGAATGTAATCTGGACACGCCCCATCCGCTTACAATTCCAAATGGCATGGCGGAGGCCGTTAAGTATTTGCAGTGGGCTTCAAATACTTCATGTCGGTCATCAGGGTTAATGCGAATACCATCATCTACCCATGATAAATCAGGTTTAAGAACTAAGGTAAACCAATAGGTATGGGTTTTAAAAAGATTTAAAATTTCAGGATGTACGTCACCAAATCTAAATTTAGACCAAACCACAAAGTTAATAGGCGCGGTATCACAAAAAACCATGGAATTTTTTTCTGAAATGTCAGATTCTATGCGCATTTGTTCGCATAATAATGAAACCAGTAATTCCTGATCATAATGGTCGGGCTTAAAGCGTTCAAAATACTTACGGGCATATTCGGCAACCCAGGGTCGTTTAAAATGTGATGACAACACCTTGCAAAGCTCGGTTTTGCCACTGCTTTCAGGGCCAACTATGGCAATTTTTAGGGTTTTTGGGCTCGCCATGATATAAGGCCGTAAATGGCCAGCAGGGTGTACAAAAGATATAAGACACTATAAAACCAAAGATTTTGAATTGCAAACAAAACTACATAAAACGTGTCTATGCCAATCCAAAGCGGCCATGTTAATTTATGCTTCAAAATAGTATATCCTGTTGCTATTAGGCTTAATACGGTTAAGCCGCTGTCTAGTATAGGCCGCGCACCATTTAAAAATATGAGTACTTTATAAAGTAATATCCAAAAGAGCATTGCGGCAATGCATACATACATGAAGTTTGAAAATACTAAGGGCCATTTAATTTTAATTTTTTTATTTGGGGCTTTCCAGTATATCCAGCCGTAAACCCCCATTACAACAAACAGCATTTGTAATGCTGCATCGGCATACAACTCCGATTGAAAAAAACGAAAGCCCTGAATGCAAACCGAAACAATTCCTGCCGGCCAGCACCCTATATGTTGTTTTGCGGTTAACCAAACGCCCGCAAATCCGGTACATAGCGCACACACATCTAAAACAACATGCACGGGAATATTCATTTACTCGATGACGAGGCTTTGCTCTCGAAACGCATTTAAAAGCGTAATCACTTGTTGAACCGGTGTTTCGGACTTCCAAATAAAAGAATGGTATGCAATGCCTTTAAACCCCAGGGCATGAGCATATGCAATGCTGTTAAGGCGTGTGCCGCCCCGCGCTACAAGTATTTTGTTGCTTTTTTCATTTGCAGAACGAAGTCCCTCCTCAAAATAACCGCCGTATAACTTACCTGTCATCGTATCAAAAATGGTACGTAAAAAATAATAATCGTAAATACGGTCTTCATGCTGATAAACCTGTTGCAGCCTTGAATAGGAACGGCTTTTAGCGATATGTCCAAAATGCATTTTAAGCCTAAAGCGGATCCACCAATACCGTAAACGTTTTGATAAATGAACACGACTTAAGTGAATACCGCGTAATTTATATTTTAATGCCAGTTCATGGTGACTATGCAGCATTATACGGTTGTGAAATACCGCAGGAATAGCTTCAATAAGCGCTTGCATTTCTTTAGTGCTTAGCCTGGGTTTTCGCATGTGTAAACATGGTAGCCCGGCTTCAAACATTTCAGTAAGGAGCTTGGGTTCATCCGGGATGGATTTAGAGCTAGTAATAACGATGAGCTTCATAGTACTACATGTTTAAAGGCAGCAATTTCTTTACAAACATAGGATTTTTCTCAAGAGCCGTACCAATTACAACCCAATCAGCCCCTGCATGAAATGCAGCTTTAATTTTAGATTTATTTCGTATCCCCCCGCCAACAATCAGCGGATGGGGCCAAATGCGCCGAACGCATTGAATGACTTTTGCGGGAATACTGTTTTTAGCCCCGCTTCCGGCCTCTAAATACAATAACCGGTAACCTAAATAATATGCGGCCCTGACTGTATGTTGTAATTCAGTTAATGGTGCCATAGCCAGAGGGAGCGTATTGGATACCCGTTCGGTTGCAGACCGTTTACCTCCCGAAAGCAATATATAGGCCATAGGAATTACAGGTAATTTTAAAACATCCAATTGTGGTGCCATAAGCACATGTTTACCAATTAAATAGTCAGCATTGCGTCCCGAAATAAGAATGGGAAATAATATACCATGTGCAGGTTTTGCAAGCTGTGTTTCATCTCCGGGAAAAATGAAAACCGGTTTTGAGCTTAGTGTCTTTAGGGCTTTTAAAACAGTTTCTGTAACGCCTTTTTTTAACACACTGCCTCCTACTAAATACGCTGCTACATCAGAAGTATTTGTATTTAAAATAGTTTCGGGATTAAATTTATCCGGATCTATAAGCACCAGTAAACCTTTTGAATTTTTTTTAAAAAAATTATCTGCTTTTTTCATAGGCAAACACACAACAATGATCTTCAAACATAAATCCGCGTAATGTAATATGGGTATTGGTTTCAGGAATTTGTCCTTTAAATGCAGGCCATGCCCCCCACACCGAAAAATCAGATTTTAAAAAATAACCTTTTTTTCCGTGGTATTTAAACAGAGCCTCTTTAGCACACCAGTAAGCACATAAATTTAACAGCGAATCGCCGGCATCTTGCGCTTCTTTTTCATTTAAAAATTTTGATCTAACGGTTTGTAATCGTGTATGGGGAATTTCAATATCGATACCTATGCGACCCCTATGATTTATTGCTACACAAAGAATGTTAGATGTGTGCGAAACAGACATATAGGCCTGTTTATGATGTAATACCGGGCTGCCTTCGGCATTATACGACCAATCAACGGTGCGCTTTAAACAGTGTTCAATTATGTATGCTTTTCCAGCATGCAAGGCCGCCTTGCGATTAAGGCCTTGCTTTAGCATAAAAGCAGGGATGTTTAAAACACCTATTTGAATAGCATCTTCAGGGCAATACTCCTTGTACATGTTTTGTTGAGAATTACAAACTTAAGGTTTATCTTTGTCCGCTTAAAATCAAAATCTATGCCAACAATGAGCCCAACCAAATACCTACCTTATAAAGTAAAAGACATGGCGTTAGCTGAATGGGGCCGTAAAGAAATAATACTTGCAGAGCAAGAAATGCCGGGGCTTATGGCACTACGCCAGGAGTACGGCGCATCAAAACCTTTAAGCGGAGCGCGTATTGCGGGCTGCTTGCACATGACCATTCAAACGGCCGTGTTAATTGAAACGCTTACAGCACTTGGTGCTGAGGTAACCTGGAGCTCCTGCAATATTTTTTCAACCCAAGACCATGCAGCAGCGGCTATTGCTGCTGCGGGAATTCAAGTGTATGCCTGGAAAGGCATGAGTGCCGAAGAGTTTGACTGGTGCATAGAGCAAACCTTATGGTTTGGAAAAGACCGTCAACCTTTAAATATGATTTTAGATGATGGCGGGGATTTAACCAATATGGTTTTTGATCGTTTTCCCGAACTCGCATCGGGTATTCGGGGCTTGTCAGAAGAAACAACTACCGGCGTACACCGATTGTATGAGCGAATGGCAAAAGGCACATTGCTGTTACCGGCAATTAATGTTAACGATTCGGTTACAAAATCAAAATTTGATAATAAATATGGATGTAGGGAATCACTAGTTGATGCCATTCGCCGCGCAACGGATGTTATGATGGCTGGTAAAGTAGCTGTAGTGGCGGGATACGGAGATGTAGGGAAAGGCTCTGCACAATCCTTATCGTCACAAGGTGTAAGGGTTATTGTTACAGAAATTGATCCTATATGCGCGCTGCAGGCTGCAATGGATGGATATCAGGTAATGAAAATGGATCGCGCGATACCTTTAGCAGATATTATTGTAACAGCTACCGGAAACAAAGATATAGTAGTAGGCCGTCACTTTGAATCTATGAAGCATGGTTCAATAGTTTGTAATATTGGACATTTTGATACAGAAATTGATATGGCGTGGTTAAACGCCAATTATGGCTCAACAAAAGATGTTATTAAGCCGCAGGTTGATAAATACAGCATCCACGGAAAAGATATAATTGTGCTTGCCGAGGGACGACTTGTAAATTTGGGCTGCGCCACCGGTCATCCCAGTTTTGTAATGAGCAATTCATTTACAAATCAAACATTGGCCCAAATTGAACTTTGGACACGTGCAGCAGACTATGAAAAAAAGGTGTACACGTTACCAAAAATTTTAGATGAAAAAGTTGCCCGCTTGCATTTGGGTAAAATAGGCGCCGAAATCGATACGCTAACGCATGATCAAGCCGATTATATTGGTGTTAAATCCGAAGGTCCATTTAAGCCAGAACATTACAGGTATTGATATTTAACAGCGAGTTGGCCAAATGCCGATTAGGCCTTGTTAATGAATTTATTTGTAGCATAAAGCGTACTTTTATATAATGTATGAGTAAAACACTGGCGGCGCTAAAAATACCCAAACATGTTGCAATCATTATGGACGGAAATGGTCGTTGGG
Source organism: Sphingobacteriia bacterium (assembly GCA_009927275.1). Classification (GTDB taxonomy): domain Bacteria; phylum Bacteroidota; class Bacteroidia; order B-17B0; family Aurantibacillaceae; genus Aurantibacillus. Next base: position 59,277 of record RFNG01000130.1, read on the forward strand.
CCAAGCAACAAGGCGAAAACCGTATTTATGGCCATCAAGAAGGCGTAAATTCTGTTCGAGAAGTTGTTGAAGCCTGTGGGGAATTGGGTGTAGCGTATTTAACACTTTATACATTTAGTACTGAAAACTGGAATCGGCCAAAAGATGAGGTTGATGCTCTTATGCGTATCCTCGTTTCTTCTGTTAGTTCTGAAACGCCCAATCTGATTTCAAAAGGCGTTAAATTAGAAGTAATTGGCGATATAAACAGTTTACCTTCAGACTGCCAAGACGAGTTAAAAGCATGTATGGCAGAAACCTCAAAAAATTCAAGAGTTACTTTAATATTAGCCCTAAGTTATTCCAGCCGTTGGGAAATTACTCAAGCCGTTAAAGACATAGTTGCTTTGGCAAATGCGGGACAATTAAAAACGGATGCAGTAACACCTGAACTAATTGATGCCCATCTTCATACTAAAAATTATCCTGAACCCGAATTAATGATTCGTACCAGTGGCGAACACCGCATTAGTAATTTTTTATTGTGGCAGTTGGCCTATGCAGAGTTTTATTTTACGCCTGTGCTGTGGCCGGATTTTCGTAAACCGCAATTTTACGAGGCCATAAAAGCGTTTCAAGATCGCGAACGCCGCTTTGGAAAAACCAGTGAGCAGCTACTGTCATGAGAGTATTTTTATGGTTTATATGGGGCATGTTGATAAGTACTGTTAATGCACAAATTACCGAACAGTGGATAGAAAGTTACCGGGTAAAAAAAACCTATAAATTAGCTGGAATTGAAATTCAAGGGGTTGAGAATAATGACCGCAGTGTAATACAATTGTTGTCTGGACTTGTAGTTGGTGATGAAATTTCCATTCCAGGACAGCAAATTCAATATGCCGTAAAAAAGTTATGGAAGCAGGGTTTGTTTGAAACCATTGCAATAGATATTGGGCGAATAGAAAACAATGATGTGTATTTAGTGATACGCGTAACCGAACGTCCACGCTTAAGCAAATTTGCGTTTCAGGGAAATGTACGGCGTGGTGAAGCAGATGATATAAAGGGGCGTTTAAAACTCAGTGAAGGCCGCGTGCTAACTGATTATGTTTTAGGCCAAGTTAAAACCAATGTTATTGAATTTTATAAAGACAAAGGCTATGCGCATGTAGAGGTAACCCTGGAACAAGTTGCCGACCTTACCAAAAAAACACCGCATGTAATTTTGTATATTAAAGTTAATAAGGGCGACATGGTTCGTATTGCCGATGTTTATATGGTAGGCAATACGGTTTTTAAATCCTGGAAACTTCGCCGCAAACTCGAAGACAGCAAGCGTTTTAGGTGGTACAACCCCTTTAATTCAGGAAAATACTTAGAGGGTAATTTAAAAAAAGCACTACCTGCAATGCTCGAAAAATATTATGAAAAAGGATATCGTGACGCACGGGTAATTTCGGATTCGGTTTGGTTTTCGGCACCGCATCGGGTAACACTTAAAGTTCGAATCCATGAAGGGCAACAATTTAAATACGGATCGTTTAACTGGTTTGGGAATACAAAATACCGCTCAGGGCAGTTAGATACAATTTTAAATATTAAAGCCGGTGAGATTTTTAACCAATCAAAATTAGATCAAAAGCTCTACATGAATCCAAGTGGTTTTGACATTTCCAGTTTATATTTGGATGACGGGTATTTATTTTTTCAATTGCAGGCTCAAGAACGAGCTATTCGGGGAGACTCAATTGATTATGATATTTTATTACATGAAGGTAAGCAGGCTATAATTAACAGGGTAACAGTTAAAGGCAATGATAAAACACATGACCATGTTATTTATCGTCAAATTTTTACCCGCCCGGGGCAATTGTTTCGCAGGTCAGACATTATTCGCTCCAACCGCGAGCTGGCCTCATTAGGATTTTTTAATCCAGAAAAAATAAATGTTATACCAACACCAAATCCGGCAGATGGCACCGTTGACATTGAATATACGGTTGAAGAAAAAGCGAATGACCAAATTGAGCTTAGCGGCGGCTGGGGGGGCACCCGATCTACACAAACCGGTATAGGTTTAATAGGAACCCTGGGTCTTACGTTTACAAACTTTTCTACACGCAATTTTTTTAATCGTGAAGCCTGGCGGCCATTGCCAAGCGGTGACGGTCAAAGATTAAGTATTCGCGCGCAAACCAACGGCTCGTTTTACCAATCGTATAATTTTTCATTTACAGAACCCTGGCTGGGTGGTAAAAAACCCAATGCATTAACCTTTTCTATTTTTCATACACTTTTTAATACGGGGGGCCAATCCAAAACCATTACAGATACAAGTACTGGTAAAAATATATTAAATCCTAAACGTTCCAGTATGTCTATTGTTGGGGGCTCTATAGGCTTGGGTAAACGCTTGGCTTGGCCCGATAATTATTTTAATTTGTTTGCAAATTTAAATTATAACTATTACGAGTTAATCCGATATAATAATGTTTTTGCATTTAATTCAGGATATGCCAATGACCTTAACTTATCACTTTCCTTAACCCGAAATGCTTTAGATCAAATGATTTTTCCAAAACAGGGTTCTAATTTTAGCTTAAGCGGACAACTCACGCCACCATACTCTGTATTTAATGGGAAAGATTATACAAAACTGAGTATTTCAGAACGGTATAAATTTATTGAATACCAAAAGTATAAAATAACCGCCGAATGGTTTACCATGCTTACGCATAAAAAAGCAGCAGAAGGCGAAGAGGCTCGTAATTTAGTATTACGCATGAAAGTTGGATATGGATTTTTAGGCTATTATAAAAAAGCAGTGGGGTACTCGCCCTTTGAACGTTTTTATATGGGCGGCGGGGGCATGAGTGGCTTTCAAAATTTTGTTGCCCGAGAAATTATTGCATTGCGGGGCTACAATGACAATTCCGTTTCATCACAAATTGGAGATCCAATTGTGGCGCGTTATACTACCGAATTACGATACCCTATTAGTTTAAATCCTCAGGCAACCTTATTTGCTTTAGCATTTGCCGAAGCGGGCAACAGTTGGAGCGATTTTAGTTACTTTAATCCCTTTCAAGTTAAACGCAGCGCCGGTATTGGGGTACGCATTTTTTTACCCATGTTTGGTTTAATTGGGTTTGATTATGGCTGGGGCTTTGACCGAATAGGTTCAGACCTAAATAATGGCAATGGAAAAGGACAATTTCATTTTACAATTGGGGCTACAATGGGCGAACTTTAAATACGAATTGAATAAGATTAGCGTTAGTATAAATATGAAGATGTACGTTTTGAATTTGATAATGGTGTGCGGACTATTTCATTTAAGCATGGCTCAGTCTGCAACTGCTAAAGTTGGGTATGTTGATTCCGATTATATTTTGGGTCAAATACCCGAATATAAATCGGCACAATCCGAGTTGGACAAACTAAGTTTACAGTGGCAAAAAGATATTGAAGACCGCTTTGCCGAAGTTGAAAAACTGTACCGTATATTCAGAGCAGAGGCTGTTTTATTGACAGACGATATGAAGCAAAAACGGGAATTAGAACTTCAAGATAAAGAACAGGAAGTACGTGAACTTCAAAAAAAACGATTTGGTGTAGATGGCGAAATATACAAAAAACGACAGGAGCTCGTAAAGCCCATTCAGGATAAAGTATTTAATGCCATTAAGGCCGTTGCCGAAAAAAACGGCTTTAGTTTCATTTTAGATAAAAGTGGGGCCCTAACACTGCTTTATGTTAATCCAAAATATGATAAAAGTGATGACGTTTTAATTTTGTTAGGATATAAAAAGTAATTTTATAGCATGAAATATTTAGTTTATTCTCTAATGTTGGTATGCAGCATTTCAGTTGCACAAACCAAAATAGCACATTTAAGTTTTGATTCTTTAGTTTCGGGCATGCCTGAAACCAAAATGGCAACAGACGCCGCTCAAAAATACCTTAAGGGACTTGAAGAAGAAATGCTAGCAATGAAAACCGAATTTGAGACCAAGTATAAAAAATACATGGACGAGGAAGCCACCATGCCGGAAATGGTTAAAAAAACAAAAATGGAGGATTTACAACAATTACAGGGCCGTATACAAGATTTTCAAAACCAGGCGCAAAATGAGTATCAAAAAAAGCAAATGGAATTAATGGCTCCCATAATAAAAAAGGCCCGCAAAGGCATACAAGAAGTAGCTAAAGAAAATGGCTATAAATTCGTATTAGATAACAGCTCACAAGGCGGAACAGTTTTATATAGCGAGCCTTCGGATGATGTTTTTTCTTTGGTAAAAAAGAAACTTGATGCTATGCCGGCTGCTGAAATACCGGGCTCTAAACCCGCTGAAACAGCTCCCAATAAGCCTGTAAACAGGCCCTCTGCAACAAAACCCGGAAAATAAGCGCGCGCTCTAAACTATTCGCAACTTGTTTTGTTAAAATGGTGTGCCTTCACGATACTCCATCAAAGATTTAGAACGTATTTCAGGGATTAAAGCCCATACGTTGCGCATTTGGGAGCAACGTTATAACATTTTAACGCCTGAACGCACGCAAACAAATATTCGTTATTACAACAATTACAATCTCAAAAAAATCATTAATGTAGCTCTATTAAATAACAACGGCTTTAAAATTTCAGCAATTGCCAAAATGAGCGATTCGGAATTATTAAAAGAAGTTGAGCGTTTTTTAAATGATTATAAAAAAGAAAGCGATCAGGTAGACCATTTGGTGCTTTGTCTCATGGATTTGGATGAATCCAAGTTTGAGCAAATCATGAACAATGCTATAATACACTTTGGATTTGAAGACACGATGGAAAAAATCATTTTTCCATTTTTCAGACAAATGGGTAATTTATGGTTGCTGGGCATTATAAACCCGGCACAGGAACACTATATTTCAAATTTAATTCGACAAAAAATTATTGTTGGCATTGACCGTATTACAACCCGTCCGGGTATTCAAGCGCGCAAAATACTATTGTATTTGCCACAATTAGAGCTTCATGAAATGGGATTGTTATATGCCCATTACCTTTCTAAATTACGCGGACACCAGTGCTTTTATTTGGGACAAAGCGTGCCACTTGAAGATTTAACCGCAATTTGTAAACAATTAAAGCCCGATCAAATTTTATCAATTTATACTGCACCTAACGCGGAAATTGATTTAAACGAGTATCTCCATGCCTGTGCCCAACAGATTCCAGATATTCCATTTTTAATAAGCGGCCGAATGGTAGTGGGCGGTGAATATGCTTTAAAAATTCCATCAACACAGTTTACGGTTTTTGAAGATTTTACGGCACTTAAACGCCTTTTGTAAGCGCATTATATTCATTTTTTAGCGTATTTTGCAGTAGTGTCTCAGCTTTATATTTATAATACCCTTTCGCGAACAAAAGAGGTTTTTGCACCTATAAACCCACCATTTGTTGGTATGTACGTATGCGGTCCCACGGTTTACAATGATGTGCATTTAGGCAATTGCCGAACGTTTGTTTCATTTGACCTGATTTATAGATATTTATTGTTTAGCGGGTATAAGGTTCGATATGTTAGAAACATTACAGACGCCGGGCATCTTGAAGGCGACCGTGATGAAGGCGATGATAAATTTACCAAACGCGCCAGGCTTGAACAGTTAGAGCCAATGGAAATTGTGCAAAAGTATACCCTGGGTTTTCATGACGTGATGAAGGTTTTAAATACTTTACCGCCAAGTATTGAACCCACTGCAACCGGTCATATCTGTGAGCAGCTGGAAATGATTAAAACCATATTAGAAGCAGGCTATGCATATATTGTTAACGGTTCGGTATATTTTGATGTAGAACGGTTTTCAAGCGTATTTGATTATGGGGCACTCACCAATCGTAAACGAGAAGAATTATTTGAAAACACACGTGAATTACATGGACAAGATGAAAAACGCGGCAGGTTAGACTTTGCGTTGTGGATTAAGGCAAAGCCCGAAACCCTGATGCAATGGCCCTCTCCGTGGGGATGGGGGTTTCCCGGTTGGCACATTGAATGTTCGGCCATGAGTAAAAAGTATTTGGGTGAAACCTTTGATATACACGGCGGCGGCATGGACCTTCAGGCGACCCATCATACCAATGAAATTGCACAATCCAAAGCGTGTTGTAAAGATGAACCCGTTAAATATTGGATGCATACGAATATGTTAACGGTAAATGGAACGCGCATGTCTAAATCGGCTGGTAATGGATTTTTACCTCAAGAATTATTTTCGGGAACTCATGCACTTTTAGAAAAAGCCTACCATCCCATGACGGTGCGATTTTTTATGCTTCAAACCCACTACCGCAGCACCTTGGATTTTAGCAATGACGCGTTACAGGCCAGTGAAAAAGGATTACAACGGCTTTGGAATGCAGTTAATGCATTGTCAAAAATAAAACCCGGCAAACAACATCATAATAGCATCGATCAATTGGACACAATGTGTAAGGCCGCCATGAATGATGATTTTAATTCTCCGGTTTTAATTGCAACACTGTTTGAACATACCGCATTAATTAATGCTGCCGCTGAAGGGAAAGCCGAATTAAGCCAAGATAATTTAAACACCTTAAAGCACGTTTACAATCAATACATGGTAGAGGTGCTGGGCTTAACGCCGCAAGCGTTAAAAACTGAATACAGCCGGGCATTACAATCAGCCATGAACCTGTTATTACAAATTCGTACAGATGCTAAAACACAACGGCATTTTGAATTAAGCGATCATATTCGTAAAAATTTAGAAGCCGGTGGTATTCGAATTCAAGACCATAAAGACGGAAGCACATGGGACGTAATGTAAGTGGTTTTTTTTTAGGTTACGCCCTTGTCGTTTTGGTTTCATGTGCAACGAAAACTAATTCTTCAGATACCGGCACAGAAATTACTGCACCTGCAATTGAAACACCCATTATAAATTATGTTGTGCTGGATACTTTTCCGCATCCAAAAACAAATTTTACAGAGGGCTTGCTTATACATCAAGGCATGTGTTATGAAAGTACCGGGTCGCCAGATGAACGTCCGGATTTAAAATCACAAATAGGTATTTTAAATTTAAAAACGGGTGCATTTGAGGTTAAAGCAACACTTGATTCTAAATTTTTTGGTGAAGGACTTGTAATACATAATGCCATATGTTATCAATTAACATATAAAAATCAATTAGGTTTTTTATATAATACCAATGCCAATTTTTCACCACAAGGGCAATTTAAATATCCCAATAAAGAAGGTTGGGGATTAACTACAGATGGGCAAAATATTATCATGAGTGACGGTACGCACGAACTTAGTTTTTATACGCCCCAAACTTTTACACCCGTTAAAAAACTTGAGGTTACTGAAAACGGGTATGCTATCTCGCATCTTAATGAACTAGAATACATCAAGGGGTATATTTACGCCAATATTTGGTTAAGTAACGAAGTTGTAAAAATAGATCCATTAACCGGTAAGGTTGTTGGCCGAATGGATTTTACAACATTACGTAACGATGCCTATTCACGTTTTAATGGTATAGCAGAAATGAATGGTATTGCATACGATTCAATTAATAACTATGTATTGTTTACCGGAAAATTATGGCCGGTTATGTATGCTGTACGTTTTGATTTGTAATACAAAGCCGATCCATGTGTAAACCAGCCAAAGGAGTAGTTATTGTTTTTTTTTGTTTAATTAATTTTTTTTATCTGTCTGCCCAGCAACCGGGCTCATTAATATCTGGCACGGCAGCAGTGCACATTACAAAAGTAAAAGACAACATTACTCTGGATGGCGAACTTACCGACAGCATTTGGACAGGTCTTTTGCAAACTTCAACATCACATCACTGGTACGGTAATTTTATGCAGTACTACCCCTATGATACAACGCAAGCAATAACTAAAACCGCATTTAAAATGGCCTATTCAGACAAGTTCCTGTATATCGGCTTGTACTGTGCTAATCGGAATGCTAAAATTCCTTTTGTGTTAAATGGTTTAAAGCGTGATTTTAGTGTTACCAATACCGACGCCGTAGTTTTAACATTATCTACTTTTCAAGATGGACAAAATGGATTTTCATTTGGTGTAAGCCCGTACAATACACAGCGTGAAGGGGCTGTTGAAAACGGCGGTGGGTTTGGTGTTTCTACATCCTGGGATCAAGTATGGTATAGTAAAACCCGTGTATACGATTCTTGTTGGACAGCAGAATTAAAAATACCATTTAATAGTATTCGTTTTATTACCGGTCAAAATCAGTGGGGCATCAATGTATCACGAATTGATTTAAAGAACAATGAAATTTCAAATTTTACACGTATACCGCGCAATTTTAACATCAGTACTTTGGTGTTTACACACCCTGCAAAATTTGAGGCACCGTTACGTTCAACCTCAAAATGGAATACTGTATTAATACCCTATGTGGCGGGAAATATGTTTCAGCAACATCCTAAGGCGGCTACTTATAATCCTAAACTGGGTTTAGATGCAAAGCTGGGTTTAACACGAAGTTTAAATTTAGATGTAACTTTTAATCCTGATTTTGCACAGGTTGACGTGGATGTACAACAAATAAACCTCACGCGTTTTAGTTTATTTTTTCCCGAACGCCGCCAATTTTTTCTTGAAAATTCAGATTTGTTTTCTACGTTTGGCTTTAGACAAATTCGGCCATTTTTTTCACGCCGAATTGGACTAAGCGAAAGGGGCGCGGTTCCAATTATAGCAGGCGCAAGGCTAAGCGGTAAAATAGGTTCTGATGTACGAGTTGGTTTAATGAATGTAACTACAGGCGCCATTCAAAATCAAAAGCCAATAAATTATGTTGTGGCTGCTGTACAAAAAAAGATTTTTACGGCAAGTACTATAGGAGCAATTGCTGTACGCGATCAAATTATAGATTCTGCAGGTGATTATAATACGGTTTTGGGAGCCGAGTATAATTTACTTTCCGCCAACAATAAATGGGGAGGAAAAGCATTTATTCAAAAATCTCAATACCCACAGCTTGCATTAAACCGAGGTTTTGCGCATGCCACCTGGTTCAGGTATCGAGATTTAAATTGGTTTTTGATGTGGAACCACGAGTATGTAAGTAAATTTTATAAAGCGCGTACAGGTTTTGTACCGCGTATAGCTAATTTTGATACTGCAGGTAAAATCCAGCTTTTTGATTACTGGCGACTCGAACCAGAGGTTAAGCGCACCTGGTATCCTAAAAATGCTAAACGTATAAATAACATTTCATTGATGGCGTATAATTCTAGTTATTACGACAGTTTATACCGCGTTAATGAATCCGAGAGCGAACTGGGACTGGATGTTGCTTTTCAAAATTCTGCGTTGTGGCATATTAGTATTGATCATTCTTTTCAGCGTTTATTTTTACATTTTAAACCCTTTTTAGAATTACCTGCATTTTATGGATCCTATAATTGGTGGGGGCTTCATACAGAGTTCAGCTCAAATAACAGAAAGGCCTTTTATGTTGTAAGTGAATGTTCAACGGGAGGGTATTTTACAGGTCAAAAAACCGAATGGAGTATTGAAGGCGTGTATAGATTACCTGCATTTGGCAAATCAAAACTGCCTAAATGGGTTATTAGCGCAAGTGGAAATCGGATTGTAATACATGCTAATACTGCATCAAATTTGGTACAGCTTTATGGATTTAAGGTAGAGCACAGTTTTTCAACGCTGTGCTATTTAACAGGTTTTTTACAATACAACAGTCAGGCCCAACGAACTAACATCAATGTTCGTTTTCAGTGGAGATATCGTCCGATGAGTGATATTTTTATTGTGTTGTCTCAAAACTGGAATACCCTCTCAGGCCCAGGAACTGAATTTTGGAACTGGAATATGCAAACACGCAGCGTGTCCTTAAAGTGGGTATACTGGTTTAACGCCTAATACTCGAGATAACAAACCAAATCTATTCTACCCAAGATTTAAAGTATTTACCGTCATCAATACTCAGCGCTTCCTCAGTAAGCATCAACGGCCTAAACGTATCAATCATAACTGCTAATTCTGCCGTTTCTTTTTGTCCTATACTGCGCTCCATAGCACCGGGCGCAGGACCATGCGGGATACCTTTGGGATGTAATGTTATATGACCCTGCTGAATGTCATTACGGCTCATAAAATCGCCATCAACATAATACAATACCTCATCACTGTCAATATTGCTGTGATTATAAGGCGCAGGCACCGAATCCGGATGATAATCATACAATCGCGGACAAAAACTACACACTACAAAATGCGGAGTTTCAAAGGTTTGATGTACAGGAGGCGGTTGATGCACGCGGCCTGTAATAGGTTCAAAATTATGTATTGAAAACCCCCATGGAAAATTATATCCATCCCAACCCACCACATCAAAAGGATGCGTGGCGTATACTAATTCATGTAGTTGTTGTTCCTTTTTTAATTTTAAGAATAAAATCACCTTTTTCATCATTGGTTTCTAAATTTTGAGGCAGTTTATAATCACGTTCGCAAAACGGCGAATGTTCTAAAAGTTGACCTTGAGCGTTTTTATAGCGTTTAGGGGTATAATAGGGGGCCGTACTTTCACAAAACAAAATTTTATTATCGGAAGTATTAAAATGTATTTGATAAATCATGCCACGCGGAATAATTAAATAATCACCATACTCAAAAGGAATTTGCCCCATAAAAGTTTTTAATACTCCGGCACCTTTGTGTATAAATAAAAGCTCATCCGCATCCGCGTTTTTGTAAAAATAGGAGCTTTGACTTTGTTGAGGAGCAGCCAACCCAATGGCACAGTCCGCATTAACTAAAAGGGTTTTTCGGCTATTTAAAAAATCAGGTTCGGGACGTATTTTAAAACCTTCTAACAACATGGGTCGAATATTTTTAGCCACTGCTATTTTTGGACTAACATCTTTTACACTGCTAATTTCTTTTATTTGTGTTGGCCGGTGTAAGTGATAAAGCAACGACGACATACCGCTGAATCCCTCGGTGCCAAAGAGCTGTTCGTATACATGGTTACCATGAGGTTTAAATTGTACATGGCGTTTTTTAGGAATAAGTCCTAGCTGGTGATAAATAGGCATAAATTAGTATGTATCGCAAAGTTTAAATTTAATTATTTAGGTTTTAATTTTGGTCTAAGACGGCTTTTATAAACCGCCAAGCATTCGGGTCCATTTTTTACGCGGCCACGTCGTAGTTTTTTTTGCTCTTCAAAAGGCAAATGTATAATTTGTTTACAGGCTTCCGTACAACAGCCCTCCATTGTTGTTGCACAAGTTGCACATTGTATAAATAATAGGTGGCAGTCGTCATTTTTGCAATTAACATGTGTATCACACGCGGTACCACATTGATGACAATGGGAAATAACATCATTGGTAACGCGTTCACCTAAACGCTCATCAAACACAAAATTCAAGCCTTTAAATTTACTTTCAAGTTGTTTTTCACGAATTTCACGAGCATACTGAATTATACCGCCTTGTAAATGGTATACCGAGGTAAATCCTTTATATCGTAAATATGCCGAAGCTTTTTCACAACGTATACCACCCGTGCAGTACATTAAAATTTTTTGAGATTCTTTACCCTTAAGATGTTCAATAACCATAGGGAGTTCTTCTCTAAACGTATCGGCATCCGGACAAAATGCCCCTTCAAAGCGCCCCACTTCACTTTCGTAATGGTTGCGCATATCTACAACAATTGTACCGGATTCATTAAGGGCCGTATTAAAATCTTCGGCATTTAAATAGGCGCCTGTTTTTGAGGCGTCAAAATCCGGATCGGTTATGCCGTCTGAAACAATGCGTGTTTTTACTTTAATCATTAGCTTGTAAAACGACTTTCCATTTCCATCCACAGCATGTTTAAATGGTATAGCTTTAAATGCATTACGGCTGTATAGCGAATCAACAAAGGCATCCCAAGATGTTTCCGGAATGCTCATTTGGGCGTTAATACCTTCTTGGGCAATATAGATTCGTCCTAAACAGTTTAAACCGCTCCATAAAATAAAAAGTTCATCCCGTAAGGCTTGGGGATTTTCTATTTTCACATAGCGGTAAAACGAAACGGTTTTACGTTTTAAAGATTCTTGCTTTAAGCGTTCTTTTAAAACAGATTTGTTAATGCGGTTAGCTAATATGGACATAACGGTTTAATTGCAGGTTAAACACGAAAAATATGTACTAAGGTATAAAATAAATTTGGGGTATAGTATTTATGTTGTTATGATATTCATCAGGCTTTAGTACTACACATTTAATTTTACCATGTTTTAAAGCCTTTCATAGGTAATTTCTGTTGGGCGCTTTTTATTATTAGGGCATACTGGTACAAAATTAAAATGCAAAGCATCGTTCCCGCTAAAAAAATACATCAATGCAATACACTGCCACGTTGAGCAATTTCATGTAACGGTTCATTTTAAAAGAAAAATATTAAGCGTCTTAAAACAACCAATTTTACTTAACTTTCATTCATGAAATGCAGTGTTTTAGTTTTATTATTTTTTCTTTTACAAATCTCGCTTTTCGCTCAAGATTCGCTTTGGAATAGGCTTTTAGAACTTCCACAAGGTAAAACCCGTCAAATTTCACCTCAATTTTATTCCTCATGGAGGCTAAATGCAGAATACAGTAAATTAAAACTTACACAACACATTCAATTACCCGATCCTAATGGTAAACTTTTAGAATTTGAATTAAGTCCGGGCCATGACCTACATCCCGAACTTGAGCAGCAATTTCCAGAGATTTCTACCTACCGGTTAAAGTCAAAACAAAATGGTTACGGCACACTGGTATACAGCACATTTGGCTTACATGCTCAGGTATTTTCAAGTACCGGCATTTTTTTTATCGATCCTGTTTTTAATACTTCAACAGAATATTACCAATCGTACTATACCCATGCCTTTAAAAAACCACAGCAATTTGCATTTATGCCATGCGAAACCTTGCCAACAGCAGCCTATGATCAATTTAAATTACACCAAACGGTTTCCGGAATTTGTACTGGTAATGTTTTGCGTCAATACCGCATGGCCATAGCTTGTACGGGTGAATATGCCAAAGCGGCGACGGGATTGCAAAATCCAACAATTGCACAAACTTTAAGTAAAATAGTGGTGAGCTTAACACGGGTTAATGGGGTTTATGAAAGTGAAGCCGCCATTCGCCTGCAGTTGGTACCTTCGGAAACCTTAATTGTGTTTACAAATCCGGCTACTGATCCATTTACCGGAAATTCAAATGCCAATGTTTTAATAAACGAATCACAAACCGTAATCACCAATACCATAGGCAGCAGTAATTTTGATATTGGCCATACGTTTTCAACAGGCGGCGGCGGTCTCGCGGCGTTAGGCTGTGTATGCTATAATCCAGCAAAAGCATCGGGCATTACAGGTTCTGGCAATCCGGTAGGTGACCCTTTTGATATAGATTATGTGGCGCATGAAATAGGACACCAGTTTGGAGGAAATCATACATTTAATGCCAATTCCGGATCTTGTAATGGAAACACAAATAGCTCAACTGCGGTTGAGCCGGGCAGTGGCGTAACAATAATGGCATATGCCGGAATTTGTGGGTCCTCAGATAATTTGGCAAACAATAGTATACCGTATTTTCAAGCCATTAGCTATGATGAAATCACACAATTTTCACATTACGGATTAGGCGCTGCATGTACACAAACTTTAAGCACGGGAAATCAAGCACCTCAGGTATGGGCACCCGTATCGCATGTTGTTCCTGTTTCTACGCCATTTGTACTTACTGGCATGGCAACGGATCCCGACGGCGACCCTTTGGTATATTCGTGGGAAGGAACCGATGCCGGTGTAACACCAGCCGCTTGGAACTCAGGACAAGCTCCATTTTTTAGATCGTACAATCCAGTTGCCAGCCCAAGCCGCACATTTCCCACATCGGCCGTGGTTTTAAGTGGAAATTATAAAGGAACCCGAGGCGAATATTTACCTTCAGTTTCTCAAACTTTACATTTTAGATTAACGGCCCGAGATCAAAAATCTGGTGGCGGAGGGTTATGTTATGCCAATACAGAAGTTAATATAGAAATGGCAGGTCCACTGGAAATTACATATCCCAGCACAACGGGTATTGTTTGGGCTTCAGCTTCTACTCAAACGGTTTTATGGGATGTTAATTTTACGGATTTACCACCTTTAAATGCCGACTCTGTTAAAATATCATTGTCGCTTGATAACGGACTTACGTTTACAGCACTTGTGCCATCTACAAAAAATGACGGTATGCACTTGATATCCGTACCGAGTGTAAGTAATACCAATTCCAATTGCAGAATTAAAATTGAGCCGCATGCAGGAATATATTATACCTTAAGTAAGCGTCCGTTTACAATTGTACCCGATTTGCTTTCAATACCAAAATCACAAACCCAACAACTTTTAACTTTAGCACCAAATCCTTGTCAGCGCCAGTCAAAATGGTATGGCGAACAAGTAGAATCACTGGATGTATTTAATGGTTCGGGCCAAATTCTAAATACATATAAATTTATTAAGCCTCAAAATCAAGGACAATTGGAATTTCCCACAGCCGGTTTATATTTAGTGCGTTTTAAATCAGCACAAGGTTATAGCTATATACGTGTATTGAGTTATTAGAGTATGTCAAAAATTGTTTTTAAAACCGTAGTACTATCTACTTTTCTTATTTTTTTTATTAGTACCCAGGCAATTAAAGCGCAGGACTTTTTTGAAATCAGTAAACAGCTTGAATTACTGCATGCCGTGTATAAAGAAATTCATTTGCATTATGTAGAACAGCCTAACACGGGGAATATCTCTAAGCGGGCCATAGACGCTATGCTAAGTGGACTGGACCCGTATTCGGTATTATTTACAGAAGATGATATAGAAGAATACCGTTATATGACTACGGGTGCCTATGGCGGGATAGGACTTAATTTGCGTGAAATAAATGGTAAAGTTAGGGTTTACGAGTTGTATGAAAATGCACCTGCAGCAAAAGCCGGTATTCGCATTGGCGATATCATATATTCGGTCAACGGCATTCGCATTTTAAAGTATGACGATAAAGTTATGTCCTTACTTCGTGGAAGTCCGGGTTCTACGGTTACCCTTGAAATTCAATCTCATACAACAGCGCAACCGCAAACATTGAAGTTAATTCGTCAACACATTCAGCCTCCCGTAATTTCTAATGCGAGCTTGCTTAGTGACAGCTGCACCGGAATAATTCGGCTCGAGTCATTTACAGAGCGCTGCGCAGAAGATGTAAAAACAGCTTTAGTGCAATTAAAACGCCGGGGAGCAAAACGTTTAATTTTAGATTTACGCGATAATCCAGGCGGTTTGTTACAGGAGGCAGTACGCTTGGTTAATCTTTTTGTATCTCCAGAACAACTCGTAGTTTATACAAAAGGCCGTAATCCGGAAATGAATTCAGAGTTTAAAACGGCAACAGCCGCATTAGACAGTGTTATGCCTATAGTGGTATGGATAAATGCGCATTCTGCTTCGGCTTCTGAAATTGTTGCCGGCGCCTTACAGGATTTAGACCGTGCTGTAATAGCTGGTGAACGTTCGTTTGGTAAAGGATTGGTGCAGCAAACAAAAACCTTACCCTATAACAGTCAAATTAAAATAACGGTGGCTAAATACTATATTCCCAGTGGCCGTTGTATACAGGCTTTAGACTATGCCTCACGTAACGCCGAAGGTGTTGTAAATACAGTTCCAGACAGTTTAATAACCGCATTTAAAACCCGAAATGGAAGAATTGTATACGATGGCGCCGGAGTTTATCCTGATCTTCCCTTAATGAGCACACCCGGAGCGTATGTAGTTTCAAAACTTCAAGAGGCGTATTGTTTTTATGATTTTGCAAATAATTACGTGGCCGGACATCCCAAAATAGAAAAACCCGAGGCATTTAAAATTACAAACGCCGAATACGATGCGTTTGTAATTTTTTGTATTCAGCGACTGGATTCTATTTTAACAGACATGGATTTAGAATTAAACACTAAAATAAATTTTAAAAAAAATGGTATACGTGATTCCATTTCTATGAACCAGGCTCTTTGGGCAATAAAAACCGAGTTGAAAAATCAAAAAAAATCATGGTTTAGTCAATTTTCAAATGATATAAAAACGGCACTCGAAGAAGAATTAATTGCGCGCTATTATTTTGAAAAAGGAAAACGGGCCTACCGCATAAAACATGAATACCAAATTCAAGAACTTTTAAATGTTATGGCAGACCTTGAAAAATTTAATTCCTATTTAAAACCCTTAACGGATCAAAAACCAAAAAGACCGTTCAGTCAAAATAAACGCTACTGACGAAAAATCTCCTGAATCACCGAACTGTATTTTTGAGCAATAATTTTACGCTTTAAACTTAATTTGGGCGTTATTTCACCGCTTTCAACCGACCAGTGGCCCTGAACAATACGATGGCGCTTGATTTGTTCGTAGGCTCCCAGAGTGGGGTTAATGGCATTAACGTGTTGTTGAATGAGATCTTTTAATACCGGATGTTCGTGTATAGGTGCAGCGTCGTATCGTATATCCATATCTTGGCAATAGGCAACAAATGCATTAGTATTGGGCAATATTAAGGCTGAGGCAAATTTTTGATCTTCACCAATAACCATGCAATGTTCAATATATCGGCATTCCTTTAATTTATTTTCAAGATAAACCGGGCTAATATATTTACCTCCTGAATTTTTAAAAAGTTCTTTTTTACGATCGGTGATAACTAAAAATTTATTTTCTGCAATATGGCCCACATCGCCAGTGCTAAACCAACCTTCAACATCAAGCACTTCACGGGTTGCTTCGGGATTTAAATAATATCCGCTCATCACACTGGGGCCGCGAAATAAAATTTCGCCATCGTCCGCAATTTTAACTTCGGAATTTGATAATACAATACCCACCGAACCAAACTTTCGTTGGGCGGCATCACTTCTATTTATAGAAACAACCACACAGGTTTCAGTAAGCCCATAGCCTTGCAGTATTGTAATGCCGGCACACGAAAACATGCGTTCTAAATTTGGATTTAAAGCAGAACCACCACTGGCAATTACTTTGATATTACCCCCAATAGCTGCGCGCCATTTACTATAAATAAGCGTATCGGCTATTTGCCGTTGAATAGCATACCATAAGCCGTTTTTATTATTTAATTCATAGCGCTTAGCTAATGCAATGCTCCAGTTAAATAGATATTTTTTTATACCATTTAGCTTTTCACCCGTTTGCAATATTCGATCCATTACTTTTTCCAGTAATCTTGGAACCGCCACAAAAACATCAGGCTTTATTTCACGCGCATTATCGCCAATTTTTTCTAAACTTTCAGCATAATAAATGCCAATGCCATGGTACAGGTATAAGGTATTTACCATACGTTCAAACACATGGTTTAAGGGCAAAAAACTTAAGGCTTTCCAGGTTTGTTTAAACGGAATAATATCCTTACATGCTAAAATATTTGCTACCATTTGCGCATGACGAATCATTACGCCTTTGGGCGTTCCGGTGGTGCCACTGGTATATAAAATACTTAATAAATCTTCCGCCGTAATTTCACTAATGCGTTGTTGCAGCGCGGCCTCATGTTTTAAGTACACATCTTTTTGAGCAAAGTGCTCAAGCGCAATGGTATTATCTAATGGTGTAAAAGAAATAATGTGTTCTATAGGTGTTTGTGATTTAACGGCAAGTATTTTTTTTAAAACGGCCCGGTCTGAAATAAAAATCAATTTAGTCGCACTGTGATTTAAAATATAAATTAAATCGGTGTTACTTAAAGTAGGGTAAATAGGCACAGTGGGCAACCCCGCCAACTGACATCCGTAATCGGCAATATTCCATTCGGGCATATTGCCAGCCATTAATGCCACCCGATCTCCTTTTTGAAATCCGGCATCTATTAGTGCTGCTGCAAGCCAGTGCGCCCGGTTAAAAAAATCTGAGGTACTTAGGGCCTGCCAGCCCTTTGGATGTTTAGCGTTTAACAATTCAGATTTTTTAAAATCAGTTTGTAAACGGTATAAAATATCAAAGGTTCTACGAATCTCCATATGTTGAAGTTCAATTATTTTTTTCAGATATCAAATAGTTCGCTTATTACGTACCTTTATAGCATGATATTATTGACCGGAGCAGCTGGTTTTATTGCAAGTAATTTAATTAAACCCTTAATGCAACAGTGCAATAATCAGCTTATAATTTCTGATGATTTTTCCCGTTCGGATAAGCGGTTTAATTTTAAGGATAAAACCGTTTATAAATGCATAGAACGTAATCAGCTTATAGCTTGGCTTAACGAACATAACATTGCATTAGACTGGTGTATACATATTGGAGCACGTACCGATACAACCGAATATAATACGGCGGTATTTAATACGCTTAATGTAGAGTATACCAAAGCGTTGTGGAAGTACTGTACTACGCACAAGATTCCCTTTATTTATGCTTCTTCTGCTGCTACCTATGGAGATGGCCAAAACGGATATTCCGATTCGCATAGTTTAGTAAACTCTTTAAAACCTTTAAACCCTTACGGTGACAGCAAACATCGATTTGATTTATGGGCGCTAAATCAACAGCATACGCCTCCGCATTGGTATGGATTAAAGTTTTTTAATGTTTATGGACCTAATGAATACCATAAAGGCCGAATGGCGTCAGTGGTTTATCATGCATTTCGTCAAATACAAGATACTGGTACAGTTAAGTTGTTTAAATCGCATCGATCCAATTGTGATGACGGCATGCAAAAACGTGATTTTATTTACGTAAAAGATCTGGTTAAGGTCATTTTATATCTTATTCAATCTAGGCCCTCATCAGGACTTTACAATTTAGGTACCGGAAATGCACGATCATTTAACGACCTGGTTGCTGCTGTTTTTAATGCCATGCGGGTATCACCTAACATCAAGTATATTGATATACCACAAGATATTCGAGAAGCCTATCAGTATTTTACAGAAGCTCAAATGCAAAAATTATTAGACAGCGGCTATACAACACCCTTTTACAGTCTTGAATCAGGCATACATGAGTATGTGAATGCGTACTTAATGCCAAATACATATGAATAGTTTAATATAAAAAAAATGAGCGCATTTGCAAAAGCTATTCGCGAGGGTATACCTGATGTTCTGCCTAAGCCCAGAGCATTAAATTCCAAATGGAGTCACGCACCCCGCCGAAAAGCAATATTAAGTATAGAAGAAAAGCGGCTGGCGGTTGAAAATGCACTTCGGTATTTTAATCCAAAGCACCATGCCGAATTAGCTCCAGAATTTGCCAATGAATTAGAAACCTATGGTCGAATCTACATGTACCGATTTCGTCCTGAATATGAAATGTATGCGCGGCCTATTCATGAATATCCCCACCGCTGTATAGAGGCCGCGGCAATTATGCTTATGATTCAAAACAATTTGGATCCGCGTGTTGCCCAGCACCCTGAAGAATTAATTACCTATGGTGGAAATGGATCCGTGTTTCAAAACTGGGCGCAATACCGTTTAACAATGGCCTATCTTGCAAAACTGCAAAATACCCAAACGTTAGTAATGTACAGCGGGCATCCTTTAGGCGTATTTCCGGCTTTACCCTTTTCGCCCCGTGTGGTGGTAACCAATGGGCTTATGATTCCAAATTACAGCAAACCTGATGATTGGGAGCGTTTTAATGCTCTAGGTGTAACACAGTATGGGCAAATGACAGCCGGATCATATATGTATATTGGACCGCAGGGAATTGTACACGGCACAACTATAACCATATTAAATGCCGCCCGTAAACGCTTTCCAAATACTGATGATGCGCAGGGTGCTTTATTTGTTACATGTGGCCTTGGCGGAATGAGCGGCGCACAACCCAAGGCTGCAAAAATTGCAGGCCTGGTTTCCATTACAGCTGAAATTAATCCACATGCAGTAGAAAAGCGCTTAAGTCAGGGTTGGGTTGACGAATCCTATACACAATTAGATGAACTGATGCAACGTGTTAAAATGGCTATGCTGCAAAAAACCGCTCGTAGCTTTGCTTATCAGGGAAATATTGTAGAATTATGGGAGCGCCTGGTTAAAGATCAAGTACCAGTGGCACTTGGTAGCGACCAATCGTCATTACATAATCCATGGGCCGGCGGGTATTACCCAATGGGATATACACTAGAAGAAAGCAATGCGATGATGGCCGCTCAACCGGAACAATTTAAACGCGAAGTGCAGGCTACATTAGTGCGGCATATCACAGCAATTAATGCCTTATCTGATCGCGGCATGTATTTTTTTGATTACGGAAATGCTTTTTTACTAGAGGTTTCACGTGCGGGAGGCGATGTGTTTATTCCGGGCACACAGCGTTTTAAATATAATTCATATGTGCAAGACATTTTAGGCCCTATGTGTTTTGATTATGGATTTGGACCATTTCGTTGGATTTGCACTTCGGGTGCAGCAGAAGATTTAGCCAAGACCGATGCTATTGCCCTTGAGGTTTTAGAAACTATGGCACAGGATGCTCCAACTGAAATTTTAGGCCAGTTAAAAGATAATATAGATTGGATTCGTGATGCTGCCAATAATAATTTGGTTGTTGGTTCTCAAGCCCGAATTTTATATGCTGATGCGGAAGGCCGAATAACCATAGCCCGGGCCATAAATGCTGCTGTTCGAAGTAAAGAAATTACAGCACCCGTTGTATTGGGCCGCGACCATCATGATGTAAGCGGAACGGATAGTCCATACAGAGAAACATCAAATATATATGATGGCAGTAAGTTTACAGCGGATATGGCAGTACACAATTTTGTTGGTGATGCGTTTCGAGGGGCAACTTGGGTAAGTTTGCACAACGGTGGCGGTGTGGGTTGGGGCGAAGTTGTTAACGGTGGATTTGGATTGGTATTAGATGGCAGCGCCGAAGCCGACCAAAAGCTTGAGCTTATGTTACATTGGGATGTTCACAACGGCATTAGCCGTAGGGCCTGGGCACGAAATCCCGAAGCTCGATTTGCAATAACCCGTGAAATGCAAAAGCGTTCTGATTTACACGTTACCTTACCCCATATAGTTAATCCAAATATTTTAAACACATTATTTTAATTTTTATGAAACTATTTTTTTTAAGCATTTTATTTATTGGGTCTTATCACATCACACATGCTCAAAACGCTATGTTAAGCATTCAGGATGCGGTATTAAAAGGCCGTAGCAGCTTAGCTCCAAAACGTTTACAAAACTTACAATTTAGCCCTAATGGCACATACTTTTTATATACTGAAAATCAGGCTGCATTTATTTTTAATGCACAAACAGCTAAACCGGTTTCAATATTTGATATCACGCATTGTAATACGCAATTAAAAAAACAGGCCTTAACAGACACTTTAAATCAATTTGTTTTTAAAGGCTGGGCTAACGATTCTGCAATACTTGTAAATACATCAACCGGCTTAAAGGAAATTAGTTTTTATTCAGCTCGGCACTATACTAAAGCGGCGGTTCCAAATCACGAACACTTAGAATTCTTTGATGATTTAGATACCTATGCTTACGTTAAGAATCATAATATTTATGTGCATGTTGCAGGCGCTGAATCACAGGTTACCACCGACGGCAGTTATACGGTTGAAAACGGCATAAGCGTACACCGCGATGAATTTGGCATTCACAAGGGATTGTTTTTTAGCCCAAAAGGTAATTTATTGGCCTACTATCGTATGGATCAGAGTGACGTAAGCGATTACCCCATTATAGATTGGAGTAAATATCCTGCTGAAAATCAAAATATAAAATACCCTATGGCCGGCAATGCAAGCCATTATGTTACACTTCATATATATAATTTAAAAACCCATCAAACTATACAAATAAAAACTACAGGCCCTCGGGATCAGTATTTAACCAATATTTCATGGTCGCCGGATGAACAACACGTTTATATTGCAGTAGTTAACCGTGCGCAAAATCAATATCAGCTTAATTCCTATAACAGCATTACCGGTGATTTTGAACAGCAGGTACTACAAGAGCGTGATGAAAAATACACCGAGCCGCAGCATCCCATGTACTTTGTACCCGGTAAATCAAATCAGTTTGTTTGGTTAAGTCGTAAAGACGGTTTTTTGCATGCCTATTTGTATACCACAAGCGGAACTTTAATTCGGCAATTAAGTAAAGGTCCGTGGGAAATAAAATCTGTATTGGGATTTGATCCTAAAGGGTCTTGTTTTTATATACATGCCAATAAAGAAAAAGCTATAAATCAGGATGTTTATGCCATAACGCTATCAAACGGTGCATTAAAACGACTTACACAGGGTGATGGTTTTCATGTTGGTACACTCAATGCGCAAGCCACGGCGTTAATGGACCAGTGGTCGGCATGTTATGTGCCCAGGCAATACGATATTATTAATTTAAAAACCAATAAACACCAGATATTGTTTACAGCAGAACATCCAACACAATCCTATGCATTGGGCTCATGGAATATTTTTACAATACCAAATGCAGAGGGCACACCATTGTACGCACGTTTATTTAAGCCTGTGGGATTTGACAGTACAAAAAAATACCCGGTAATAGTGTATTTATACAACGGTCCACACAGTCAAATGGTTACAAATTCATGGATGGCCGGTGGCGAATTATGGTATCAATACATGGCTCAGCGCGGTTATATTGTTTTTACAATAGATGGCAGAGGTACGAGTTATCGTGGAAAAGCATTTGAACAGGCTATTCATAGACAATTAGGCACTGTTGAAATGGAAGATCAAATGGCGGGTATAAAGTATTTAAAACAATTACCCTATGTTGATCCGGATCGCCTTGCAGTGCATGGATGGAGTTTTGGAGGTTTTATGACGACATCATTAATGAGCCGTTACCCTGGTGTGTTTAAGGTAGGAGTCTGCGGCGGGCCTGTAATAGACTGGAGCTATTATGAAATTATGTATGGCGAACGGTACATGGATACACCACAAGAAAATCCAGAAGGGTATAAAGCCAATAATCTTTTAAACCATGTAAAATCCTTAAAAGGCAAATTACTTATGATACATGGGGCTCAAGATAACGTTGTGGTTTTGCAACACAGTATGATGTATTTAAAAAAGGCAGTGGATGAAGGCGTGCAAATTGATTTTTATGCATACCCCGGGCATGAGCACAATGTTTTAGGAAAAGACCGTGCCCATTTAATGGAAAAAGTTTGTGATTATATTATGAAACATTTATAACCGTAATACTATGATGTACAATTTGGTTTTATTATACAATTGAGTTAAAAATGTAACCAAGTACTTTTAATTTCATTGATTAGGCATGAAAACGTGCCTTTATACATATGCTTTAATATTAGTTGCTGTTCAATTACACGCCTCAGATCCTGTTAAAGGCTTAATAAACGATGAAAAAACAAATGTTTTACAGTTTTGCAAAACGTTTGCGCCCGCATACGTGCCTTTATTACAAACGCATTATAGTTCGCCCAATTCATGGGCCCGACTTGTTGACGGTAAGCCTTCGTCCATTGCGTTTAATAGCAATATACATAGTGATTTATATCGCGAATTTGAAACCATAATACATGAGTCAACGCATAAAAAAAATTCTGAGGAGGTTTTATTTGTATGTCCCGAAAACGCATTTTACACCACAGCAGATGAACGCACATTAATAAATCAATTATTTAAATCAGAGAAAATAGGGTTATTGTTACCAACGGATGTACAAGAAAGAGTATTTAGATTTAAAACGTATGTGGGTTTGTACAGCGGTGTGACGTCAAATCAAAATGGCATTTGGGGATTATTAGACGAGTATACAGCATATCAAAACGGATGCAGGGCATCTATTATGGCCTATGATAATGCATTACTTAAGGGCGACACCACTATGGCATTAACATGTATTGAAGAATCTGTTAAAACATATTTTGCATACTATGAGTTTAGGCTTTTTATTGGCGCCTATTTAAAATATGCAGCCCTATACCATCCAGATCTATACAACAACATATTAGCTTTTACAACCTTACGAAAGGCTTTTACATTAAATACAATATTATTTGAGACTAACTTGTATAATATAAAAAATACAAAGCAGCGCTTAAAACGACACCATGCACACATAGAATGGCTTTATAACTATTATCAAGATAAATATGCTACACCAACCCAAGCGTATATGCAGCCATTTCAAGAATACCTTTCCACATTTTCTAAACCCTTTGAATCTGAATATGAGTGGGCCAAGCCACAACACAATATGGCATTTAAATTAAGGTAAAAAAATAATTTAAAGTGAATCTATGTTTTTTAAATAGGTGGCAGCCTGCTCTAGTACTTCTATTTTAGTTTGTATGTTGGTTTTGTTCCAGTTGGCAAGCGGAATTTGCATTCGCATATTTGATTTTAATAAGCCTTGGTGCCGGTCTATAAAATTCCAATACAAACTATTAAACGGACAAGCGCCTTCTCCTGTTTTTTGTTTAACAGAATAATAGCAAGATTTACAATAATTGCTCATTCCATTTATATACTGTCCGGATGAAACATAAGGCTTGGTGGCCATTATACCACCGTCGGCATACTGGCTCATACCACGCGTGTTGGGTAATTCTACCCATTGTATAGCGTCAATATAAATACCAAGATACCAGTTGTCTACCTCATCAGGATGCGTTCCGGTTAATAATGCAAAATTTCCTGTAATCATTAATCGCTGAATATGATGCGCATAAGCCAGGTTTAAACTTTGTGTTATGCTTTCAGACATGCATTTCATTTTTGTAGAACCCGTCCAGTACCATTGCGGAAGCTTTGCATGGTGATTAAAAAAGTTAAGTTTTAAATAGTTTGGCATTTGTAACCAGTAAATACATCTTACATATTCACGCCAACCTAAAATTTGTCTTATAAACCCTTCTACAGCGGCTAGGGGGTATAATTCGGGATTGGATTTTAAAGCGCGTTCGGCAGTCCTAATAACTTCTATGGGATTAAGGTGTTTTACATTTAACGAAAAACTAATTAGTGCATGAAATACAAAGGGATCATCTAAAATCATATGATCTTGATAGGTTCCAAAATGCGGCAGGCGATAGGTAATAAAATGATGTAAAGCTTGTAAAGCATCTTTACGACTTAAGGGCCAATGGAAATTATTTGGCGTACCAATAAACTTTAATCCGGCTTTTTTAATATCCGAAATAACATTTTTAGTATCGTGTTTAAACGTAATGGGAGGCTCTGTACTTGGAATGGTTTTTAACGGTTTACGGTTTTCAGCATCATAATTCCATGTGCCGCCAATCGGTTTTCCGGCTGCAGTCATTAAAACATTGTGTTTAACGCGCATACTACGATAAAACGGCTCCATAACAAAGGATTTAGATGTTTTATTTTTCAACGTATACCGATCCGCTATAAAATGTTCAGTAGAATAACAGCTAGAGCTGATAGGAAGCTGTCCACATATAGCTTTAAGCTGCTGGTCTAAACGGTACTCATCAGGCTCTAAATAAGCAAAGCGCTGTACATTATATTTTTTAATTAAATCGTTAATTCGTTTTTCAAGGGGCATTTTTGCTAATGCATCCGTTATATATTGGTAGTATACATGATGGCCGCTTGTTTCTAATTCAAGTTTAAATAAACGCATACTTAAAAAAAATGCCATAAGTTTTTGAATATGGTGTATTACATACTCAGATTCCTGATGCATTTCAAGCATAACATACAGCACCTGGGATCTTTTTTTAAAAACCAGGAATGATTTATGTTTTGCTGGTCCCCTAAAAGCAGTCGCAGCTCTTTATATTCAGGCATTTAATCGGTAAAGCGTAAAGGTTAATATACTTGCAAAACTTACCCAGGCTAAATAGGGTATTTGAACAAGCGCTGCGGTACGATCTATTTTATAAACAGTAATAATCATGCCGGCAATACAAATCCATGTAAACACTATTTCAAAACAGGCAAGGCCAATATTTTGCCATCGAAAAAAAATAATACTCCAAAAAAAGTTTAAAATCAATTGAATTGTAAAAAATAAAAGGGCATTACGTTTTAGTGGACCGTCTTCACTTTGCCATATCCGCGTTAGCGTAAATCCCATTAGGATGTACAAACATGTCCATACCGGACCAAAAATAGATGCCGGCGGCATCCAAAGGGGTTTTTGTAAATTTTTATACCATGGACCCAAACCCGCAGACGAAAGCAGGCCTGATACCAGGCCTGCTGCCAACGGTATGGTGTAGAGTACTATTTTAATCATTATGTTTTTTTTGATTTACAAGATTTACTGCAATATAAAACGTGTTCCCAACTTAAACTCCATTTTTTTCGCCATGAAAACGCACGTTGACAGGTTTTACAAATTTTATATGGCAATTGTGATTTATGACCTTTCATAAAATATGTTGCGCAACAGAATGAGGTTTGGCATAAGCAAAACGCACAGGAGGATGGCAAAGATGATAGGCATCAAGTCCGCTTACACATAGGGTTTCAGCATCTTGTAAATTTACAAAGCCATCAGCATGTATACTATTTTCGGGAAGGTAAATGGTTTGTACACGTCCTATAACAAGCGATGTGCCATTAATAGGAATTTCTGTTTCAGATTCAAAAACCATACTCCATTTAATTTTGGAGGCTTTAACAAAAGGGGCTTTAAAGCCATTTAAGTATTCAGGCTCTAATTGATTTGCAGTAAATTCAGATGTGTGGACATCATAACGTGCTGCACATTGATGCGCCTGAGCCATGATGTGATTCGGCACCAAGTTAATGCTGTATACTTTTGAATTTCGAATGTTTGTAAGAGTATGCCGCTCAACACTGTCGGGTCTAAAAAGTAATCCCATAAGCGCCGGATGCGCACCAATATGAATCAGAGAATTGAATGGGGCAAGATTTGTATGGCCATTTTCATTAACAGTACCAACTAAACACAGTGCTTTAAATCCTCCCAATGAGTTTATAAAACATGTTCTGTAACGGTGTTCCCAATTTTGAAATTCTTCAGATGTAATTTCCCTCATACTTTTAAGTGTGTGAGTCCGCCATCAACGTTTAGTATTTGTCCGCTCATCCATGCATGTTCTTGCGCTATTAAAAAGGCCATTGCTTTGGCAATATCCGTTGCACTGCCAATGCGTTTTAAGGGATGACGGTTAGCCGATTGTTCTTTTTTTTCAGGACTTGAAAGCAAACGTTCAGCCAATGGTGTATCGGTAAGTGATGGCGCTACACAGTTTACCCGTATGTGGGGCGCTAATTCAGCCGCAAGCGCTCGGGTTAAACCTTCAACGGCAGATTTTGCCATAGCAACTGATGCATGAAAGGGCATGCCTAATGAAGCGGCAACGGAACTTACAAAAACCATGGCACCTTGCCCGTTGCGTTTAAGTAATGGAAGCGCATGTTGTGCACAGCGTGCTGCAGCCAGCGCATTACATTCCATATCGTTTAAAAAATCTTGATCTGATAAACGCAAAAAAGGTTTTAATTGAATACTGCCCGGTAAAAAGGCCATTGCTGCAACAGGGGTATTAATTTCAGGAAGATCCGTGCTGGCGTAGGATTGTATTTGAAACCATTCGTCAAAGCCCTCCACTTTTGGTTTTCTACTAATGCCCCATACGGTATTATGTTGTGCGCGAAGTTCTTGAGCTAAAGCTATTGCTATTTTACTTGAAGCCCCATAAATTAATGTAATAGGCATCATGATGTAACTGGAAAAAGTTGGTTTAACATTTGGGTTCTATAATTAAAAATGGATTCTAGTTTTGGACGTATTAGCCATTTGTGACTTAATGGCGCCATAGCAAACCAAGGTAATTTATAATTTACAACGTCACGCATCTCAGTGCCTGATGGGTGGGGATGAATCCAATGCTGGTGATGCCAAAACGCATAGGGCCCAAATCGCTGTTCATCTACAAAATAGCTTCCGGGCACAACATGAGTAATTTCAGTAATCCACGACATTGATATGCCTAAAAGTGGACGCACATTGTAGCCTATAATTTGCCCGGCATAAGTTGTTGTTGAACCGCTTCTGTAAGTCATTTCAAAACTCATTTCAGGGGGTGTTATTTTTGCCAAATTTTCGGGCTTTGATAAAAATTCCCACGCCTTTTCTGGAGAAATTCCAATAATTTGATGGGATTCTAAACGGTATATCATAGTTATAAAACAAAAGCGTTGCGCTTTTGTTTCGTGGTTTTGAATGATATTCCTATAAATGCAGTTCATATTAGTGAAATGCCGGGATATCTAACTTATGCTCATCTAAGCCCTGTGAATCCCTTTAGCAATAATTTTATTTTGAAATATATTTAGGGCGATGTCTTTATTGTTAAAATTATTTGGGCGCGTCCCTGCGGGCCGGGCTTCTGCGGATTACGCTACGCTTCAGAACATCCTGCGGATGGTTCCCCTTCGGGTCCTACGAATCCCTCGCGCAAATACTATTAACGCAATATTTTGTATAGTATAAAAATGCCTTAGCCGGCTGTAGGGGCATAGCGTTCTTTTAACCGAAGGTTAAAAAACCGAACCTGTGAAGCCCGAAAGACGGCGACCGCAAAGCGGTAAGGCCCAAAAAAAATATACAGAAATAATTTGGGCGATGCCTTCGGCCCGGGCTGCTCCGGGCTCGCTTCGCTCGGTTTTCTTCGGCCCAAAATAAATATTTAAAACATTGGGGTGCGCAGTTTTTGGTACTTATAAAAAGCACTCTTAAAATCTGTGTTAAAATGCGTATCCAAAACCAAAACCTGCCCAGTGCTTTGAAAAATCAATACCATAAAATAATGGCACATACATACATTGCAGCATAAAGCCTTTAGTATATTTTTTTTTAAAGCGATATCCAAATGCTATACTGGCATTAAGATTGTTGTTTCGTTGCACGTTTATAGTATAAATATCAGTTTTTATAGTACTTGAAAATACCGTTCCAAAACTCACTACAAAACAATGCATAACACCATATTGAGCTACTAACGTTAAGGGCAGAGCCAGGTCGGGATTAAACGATTTAGTGTAATCCATTAGCGGCATAGCATTTATGCCACATCGAAATCCAAGTTTAAGGATTTTAAATTGTTTTACATTATGTTCGTAATTTAAACTGCCCCAACCGCCCATACCTCCGGCTTCTATGTATACTAAATGTTTTGCAAAACTAGAATCTTGTGCTGTTGTAAATCGTATTAAAACTATAAGGTTAAAAACAAAAAACCAGGCTCTCAAAACACGACCTAACAATGTAGTTTTAAAAATTAAAACTAATTTGGCCATCGCCCTCTAAAAAATCTTTAGCATTTGATTTATTGAGCTTTTCCATTGCACGACGATGTAATTCAACAGGTGAAAGACCTGATTTTTCTGATTCGTCTTTATTTAAAAACCGGCGCGCCTGTTTTATTTCCTCAGGTTCTTTTAAGCTTATATCTTTAATTTTAAAATCAGATAATTTTTTGCCTTTAGTTTTTAATCCTGTAACACCAATAAAGCTTTGCAGGGTAATGATTTCGCTTTTGGGCTGCTCGCCTTTAACTTTAGAAAAGTGTAATTCAAGAAGAGGATTTACTTGTGAAGTAACCAATTCAACGCGGCTGTTTTCATGTTCAGGTATTATAAGCGTTTTTACCTGTAATGCTTCTGGCAAAAAACGTTTTACAAAGTATTGTTGGCGTTCACCATCAAAATATACCATGCTTAAAGGCAGTTCGGGTTGAAACTTTTCAATCCATATTAAATCGTCTTCAAAGCGATGGCTTAAATCGTAGGTATACAATCGGTAATGGCCTTTTGCAGATAATGTTAAAATGCCATCAGCACCACTAAATTTACCAAGATAGGTTCCTTTTTCATCTTTATTTAAGCGCTGTGTAGCCTCATCAAACCAAAAATCTTCGCCTTCTAAGGTAGAGGCTCCTTTAGCTTTTAATACAACTTTATTGACCGTGTATTTGGTTACAATATTTCCTACGGCACTTCGTGCCTTAACATCCATTTCAGCAAAATCTATATCAATTTGTAATTTGCGCAAACCGGTTACTGCCCTCAGTTGTACTTGTACTTGTTCCGCCTCACCATTGGGATTGGCAGAAAGCCAGTATACCGTACTGCCCGTATTGCCTTTGGTTAAATCATATATTTTATCGCGTGTTATACCGGTAACATTAAAGCGCTTCATAAACGTTATGCCTTTGGGTCCGTCACGATATACCATATGGTAAATAGTGCGCTCGTCATTCTTTTTAAAAATGGCAACATGCATTATGTCTTTGCCAACAAACACTTTATCTGCCACTTTAAATACTTTCATTTTACCTTCTTTGGTAAATGCGATAATATCATCCAAATCTGAACAGTCTGTAATAAATTCATCTTTTTTAAGAGCAGTTCCAATAAAGCCCTCGGCACGATTAACAAATAATTTTTCATTTGCTAAAATGACCTGCGTTGCAACAATGGTTTCAAGTTGTTTGGTTTCCGTTTTACGTTCACGTCCTGTACCGTATTTTTTCTTTAGAGTTTTAAAATACTCAATAGCATAGTCCACCAGATTATTTAAATGATGTTTTACCTGTTCTAAAAGCTCCTGTAACTCTTTCATGTTGGCTTCTGCTTTTGCCGAATCAAATCGTGTAATACGAATCATTGGAATTTGAGTAAGCTTATTAAGATCTTCGTCGGTAATATCACGAATTAATTTTTTTCGGTGCGGCTTAAAACAATCGTATAAATAGCTAAATAAAGTGTCTTTACTCGAATAGGACTTAAATTCGATATACATTTCTTCCCGAATAAAAAGCTTTTCAAGTGAGGCAAAATGCCATTTTTCTTCTAATTCATGTTGTTGTATTTCCAGTTCGGTTTTTAATAAATGCAGTGTTTGTTGGGTAGAGCGTTTTAAAATTTCACTTACACCTAAAAACTTTGGCTTGTCTTGCTCAATCACGCAGGCATTCGGAGAAATACTTAATTCGCATTGCGTAAAAGCATACAATGCATCGATTGTTTTATCGGGCGAAATACCGGGTTGTAAATGCACTTGAATTTCTACCTGTTCAGCAGTATTATCCTCTACTTTTTTAATTTTTATTTTGCCCTTATCATTTGCAGCTAAAATGGAATCAATAAGCGAACCGGTGGTTGTTGTAAATGGTATTTCAGTAATTACAAGCGTTTTGGCATTTAAGGATTTAATGCGCGCTCTAATTTTAATTTTTCCGCCTCGTAATCCGTCTTTATATTCACTAAAATCGGCAATACCGCCTGTTATAAAATCAGGATATATAGTTGCTTTTTTTACCCTTTAAACCTGAATGGAGGCATCAATAAGTTCATTAAAATTATGCGGTAAAATCTTGCATGCAAGGCCCACGGCAATTCCATCAACGCCCTGCGCTAACACCAGTGGAAACTTTACCGGTAATGCCAGAGGCTCTTTGTTTCGTCCATCATAACTTAAACCCCATGTTGTTGTTTTAGGATTAAATACAATATCTTTTGCCAGTGAACTTAGTCGGGCTTCAATATATCTGGGTGCTGCCGCACTGTCTCCGGTGTAAATGTTACCCCAGTTTCCCTGGCAGTCAATTAACAAGTCTTTTTGCCCCATTGATACCAGCGCATCACCAATACTGGCATCGCCATGCGGATGGTATTTCATGGTGTTGCCAATTAAATTGGCCACCTTATTATAGCGTCCGTCTTCAAGTTCCCACATGCTGTGCAAAATTCTACGCTGCACAGGCTTTAAGCCATCATCAATAGCGGGCACGGCACGTTCTAAAATAACGTACGAGGCATAATCTACAAACCAGTTTTTAAATAATCCGCTTACATGGGTTACATGAGATTTATCGGCATGTTGATTGTTTTCGGTAACTTCAGACATATTTGAAAACGCAAATATACATGCCCGATTAAAATAGCTGCTGTTAATCTAAAGTATATATTAACAGATGTATTAAGCATATTTAATGCAAAAGGTAACAACGGGCATGTAGCAAGAACTAATCATTAATTTTAACATGCACATAATCAGCGTTTTAAACAAATATTAAAGACCTTACAAATTCTTTTTTGTTTTTCCTCTTTTTTTTATTCTTTTGCACAACGTAAAACAACCATGTATTGGACACTTGAATTAGCCAGTTG
Source organism: Sphingobacteriia bacterium (assembly GCA_009927275.1). Lineage (GTDB taxonomy): Bacteria > Bacteroidota > Bacteroidia > B-17B0 > Aurantibacillaceae > Aurantibacillus. The sequence continues at coordinate 91,557 of RFNG01000130.1, forward strand.
GCTCGAAGATGCACCCTGGCCCGCTACCAAAGATGAATTAATTGACTTTGCCATGCGCACCGGTGCACCAATGGAAGTAATTGAAAATCTGCAAGAAATTGAAGATGAAGGCGAATCGTATGAAAGTATAGAGGAGATATGGCCCGATTATCCCACAAAGGACGATTTCTTTTTTAATGAGGATGAATTTTAAATCATCATAAGCAAACTCATTAACAGCATCAGGCCATTTTCTACCAGCGTAACATTACCAACAGGTAAATTAAATCCTGCACCCAAACAAGCACATTGTATCGGTTGTGACAAACGCATGGCCAAAATAACACCAATTAGTCCGCTCAACATAATAAGCGCGGTAAATACATGCAAGGCCATAGTGTTAAATGCGCTTAAGTAAAGCAAACCTAAAGCACACTCTATAAATGGGTAACACAGGGCCCAAACGGGGATATACATGGCAAGCGCATCATACGTTTTAAAGCGTGATGCAAACCCCCTTACATCCAACAGTTTAAAAAACGAAAAACTAATAAAGAAACCACCCATAAATACACGCATTACATGATTTATTGTAAATGCCATGGTAGCTTGTTGTTTAACCAAATTCCAAACATCTATACAACAGCATAATACCAGTAAAGTAAAAATTAATAGTACAGGTTTATATGTGGTTAAAAAGTGGGGCTTGTTGGCTTCATTTACAAGAGTTTGTATACTGTATTTTGGAAAATCGGCAAGGGCCTGTTGCAGGGTTTCAAGCGTTAAGGCGGATGTGTGCGTAATTTTTAATCGTTGTGTAGTTATGTCAGGCTCTACCAATTCAATTTGGGGAATGGTTTTTAAACGTGTTTTAATTAATGCCACACAGCTTGAACAGGTCATACCGAGCAATGTATATTCTGTAACCATATGTTAAAGATACGGCATACGGTGTTTTAATAAAATGTAATTTTACACTATGCCTCAATTATCTAATAAAGCAGAACATATGCCGGCTTCGCCCATTCGTAAATTGGTTCCCTATGCCGAAGCAGCCAAAAAAAAAGGTATTCGCATTTTTCATTTAAATATTGGACAACCCGATATTCAAACACCGGATACATTTTTAAATGCCGTTAAAAACACCTCTATTAAAATTTTAGAATACACCCACAGCGCTGGCACCGAATCGTACCGAAAAAAATTATGTACCTATTATCAACGGTATAATATTCAATTAGATCCGGCCGATATTTTAGTTACTAACGGAGGTAGTGAAGCCATTCAATTTGCCATGCTAAGTTGTTTTAATGCTGGCGATGAAATAATAATTCCCGAACCCTTTTATGCCAATTATAATGGTTTTGGAACTGCTGCAGATGTTCGCGTTGTACCGGTACGCAGCACCATTGAAAACGGATTTGCACTGCCTTCCATTTCTGCATTTGAAGCTGCCATTGGCCCTAAAACAAAAGGGATAATGATTTGCAATCCCGGAAATCCAACGGGTTACTTATACAGTCGTAAAGAGCTTGAAGGTTTGGCTGATCTTGTTAAAAAACACGATTTATATTTGTTAAGCGATGAAGTGTACCGTGAGTTTTGTTACGACGGAAACCCTTACGTTAGCGTAATGCATTTGCCGGGTATTGATAACCACGTTATTTTATTAGATTCCATAAGTAAACGTTACAGTGCTTGTGGTGCTCGCATTGGGGCTCTTATTAGTAAAAACAAAGCCGTACTGGCTGCGGCTTTAAAATTTGCACAGGCTCGATTAAGTCCGCCTACCTTTGGCCAAATCGGTGCAGAAGCGGCTATCGATACACCCGAAAGTTATTTTAAAGAAGTGAAAGCAGAATATATAAAACGCCGGGATGTTTTAGTATCAACATTAAATGCCATGCCCGGAGTATTTTGCCCAATTCCGGGAGGCGCTTTTTATGCAATGGCCAGATTGCCAATTGATGATGCCGATCGTTTTTGTCAGTGGCTTTTAGAATCATTCAGCTACAATAACCAAACACTTATGCTAGCTCCTGCAACCGGATTTTATGCAAGTGCAGGTGCCGGTAAAAATGAGGTTCGATTAGCTTATGTACTTAATGTAAATGATTTAAGTGCGGCATTAGAATGCCTAGCCAAAGCCTTACAGGAGTATCCCGGTAAAACCTTAGTATAATGTATCGTTTACTAATATTACTATGCTGTATAGTAATTTCATCATGCACCACAGGTGCTGTTTCAAGTACAAATGAATCTGCACCACCAACATTTAACAATCATCCAAAAATTCAAATTAAAAAGGGATTTTCAGGTATAGTAAAGTTGCCTGAAATGTTGTGCTATTGTATAGCCGATTCATGTAATCCAAAAGACCGCGCCGCAGCCACAAGTAAAGCCATTTCAAATTTATACTTACAGCTTTCTAAAAATAATATACAAAGCGATGGGCCATTAGGCCAAATTTTAATATATAAAGATTCTGTAATGGAACGTTTTGAATGTATTAAACCCATTTTGCAATTACCTCAAAAAAATCCGGAGCAAGGTCAATTTGTGTTTTTAGAATCGGGTATATTTTACATTTATCATCATTTTGGTGCATATGAAAATTTAGACGCAGCTTATAAAACTATTAGTGTGGATTTACAACATAAACGTTTAAGCGTTTGTGGTCCATTGCGTGAATTTTACATTACAAGTTTAGAACAAACTTCCGATGAAAGCCGCTGGATTACCCGTATTATGATACCTGTATCAAATAGCAGTAATTAATTTTAAATTGTAATTCAGAATAGTATTATAAGCAAAACATATAAAACGTTTTTGCAGCAATTTAAAAGCACAATTACAATTTTTATTATACCAAAAAAATATTTTTAGGCGCATCTATATTAATGGGTTTCTTTTTTTTTGGTTGAAATATGTTTTGGGCGGTAATGTTTTTGTTTTTAGTAGGATTATTTTTAGGGCGATGCCTTCGGCCCGGGCTACTCCGGGCTCGTTACACTCGGTTATTGC
>RFNG01000036.1 GCA_009927275.1 Sphingobacteriia bacterium
AACTTACCCGACAAGGAATTTCGCTACCTTAGGACCGTTATAGTTACGGCCGCCGTTTACTGGGGCTTCGATTCAAAGCGTCTTCTTGCGAATAACCTCTCCTCTTAACCTTCCAGCACCGGGCAGGTGTCAGGCCTTATACCTCAACTTTCGTTTTTGCAAAGCCCTGTGTTTTTGTTAAACAGTCGCCACCGCCATTTCTCTGCGGCCCACTTTCGTGGGCACCCCTTCTCCCGAAGTTACGGGGTCAATTTGCCTAGTTCCTTAGCCACGGATCACTCGAGCGCCTTAGTATATTCTACTTGTCTACCTGTGTCGGTTTGCGGTACGGGTAACACACACCTGAAGCTTAGAAGATTTTCTCGGAAATCGACTTGGATGCTTATCCCCTTGTCTGACGACTCAGGGTACTTTCACCGTTCGGACCCCAGGCGGATTTGCCTACCCAGGGTAGCCCTACATGGCTTAAACGCACACTTCCGTCCGTGCGCCGCATTTACGTTCTTTCGTCTCTCCATCGCAGTGGTGTTAGTACTGGAATATTAACCAGTTGTCCATCGATTACACCGTTCGGCTTCACCTTAGGACCCGACTAACCCTGAACCGATTATCGTTGTTCAGGAAACCTTAGACTATTGGCGAATAGGTTTCTCGCCTATTTTATCGTTACTTATGCCTACATTTGCTTTTCTAACAACTCCAGTAGCGCTCACGCAACTCCTTCTACGTCGTTAGAATGCTCCCCTACCGATTACATTATTCATGCAATCCCAAAGCTTCGGTACTAGTCTTGATGCCCGAGTATCATCCACGCCCAATCGCTCGACCAGTGAGCTGTTACGCACTCTTTAAATGAATGGCTGCTTCCAAGCAAACATCCTGGCTGTCAATGCAATCGGACCACGTTATATCAACTTAGACTAGATTTAGGGACCTTAGCTGTTGGTCTGAGTTCTCCCTCTCTCGTCCATGGGCCTTAGCACCCATGGGCTCACTGCAGAGTATATCTTATAGCATTCGGAGTTTGTCAGGACTTGGTAGGAATCGCTTCCCCCGCATCCAATCAGTAGCTCTACCTCTATAAGACTCTCCTCTACGCTGCCCCTAAAGGCATTTCGGGGAGTACGAGCTATTTCCCAGTTTGATTAGCCTTTCACCCCTACCCTCAGCTCATCCGGAAGCTTTTCAACGCTTATCGGTTCGGACCTCCATCCCGGGTTAACGGAACTTCATCCTGGCCAAGGGTAGATCACAAGGTTTCGCGTCTGTCTCTACTGACTATACGCCCATTTCAGACTCGCTTTCGCTTCGGTTAACGGACCTTAAGCCCTTAACCTCGCCAGTAAAGTACAACTCGTAGGCTCATTATGCAAAAGGCACGCCGTCACCCCACTTAAGGGCTCCGACCGCTTGTAAGCGCATGGTTTCAGGTTCTATTTCACTCCGCTGTTCGCGGTTCTTTTCACCTTTCCTTCACAGTACTAGTTCACTATCGGTCTCTTAGGAGTATTTAGCCTTACCGGATGGTGCCGGCAAATTCCTACAGGGCGTCTCCAACCCCGCAGTACTCAGGATCCTACTAGGTATAACATGAATGTCGTGTACGGAACTATCATCCTCTGTGGTCGGCCTTTCCAAACCTGTTCCACTATTCACATTACTTCCACATTGTAGTCCTATAACCCCAGTGTAACCGTAATTACACCGGTTTGGGCTTCTGCGCGTTCGCTCGCCACTACTTGCGCAATCACTATTGTTCTCTTTTCCTCCGCCTACTTAGATGTTTCAGTTCAGCGGGTTCGCTTTCCTTGCGGAATGCCAGATCTTCAACCTGGCGGGTTGCCCCATTCAGAAATCTTCGGATCAATTCGTATTTGCCAATCCCCGAAGCTTATCGCAGCTTATCACGTCTTTCTTCGCCTCTAAGAGCCAAGGCATCCTCCATGCGCCCTTCCTTACTTTCTTATTCAGTAACACTACGTGTTACCGTGATGTGCAGCTTTTGCTCCGCACACCAAAGCGTTAAATGTATCATGGTCTCATCCATGTACATTTATGTTTTTTTTACTATTAATAGACTGGCATTAACCCTTAGGCTAAAACCAGAACTATCTGTTGTCATTCCTGATATCACTACCAGAAACGGCTCTTGTGTCTTTTAATCAATATGTCAATGAACGTAAACGTGGAGAATAACGGATTCGAACCGTTGACCCCCTGCGTGCAAGGCAGGTGCTCTAGCCAGCTGAGCTAATCCCCCAAAAAAAACAAGTCTATCCCCTCATTCCTTAATCCCACCATGTAGTCCCGAGCGGAGTTGAACCGCTGACCTCTACATTATCAGTGTAGCGCTCTAACCAACTGAGCTACGGGACTGTCTCTTTATTTCTCTTAGACTACATCCGTAGCCCCCTACATTCAACCCCTCTTCCCTTTTCCCTCACCCAGCGGTAAAAGCCCTCACCCAAGCTCTTGTTTCTATGGGCATGCTTACTATCCTAATGATATGATAAACAAAAAAAGTATAAGATCCTCCTCACAACACAAACACCCCTTAAGAAAAAATGGCTCCAGAAAGGAGGTGTTCCAGCCGCACCTTCCGGTACGGCTACCTTGTTACGACTTAGCCCCAATCACCGGTTTTACCCTAGGCGGCGCCTCTCAGCAACCGACTTTAGATACT
>RFNG01000035.1 GCA_009927275.1 Sphingobacteriia bacterium
GTGTAAATAAAATACAAATGAAAACATCATATACTCTAAAACTACTAGCTATGTTGCTAGTGTCAGTAAAGATTTATGCTCAAGTTACGTATTCATTTACAAGTGCTGGTTCAACAGGTAGGTTTGGACCAAGCCAAGTTCAATTGAATACAGCTTATGCAAATTCTAATTTAAACGGTTTAGTAACTTCTGTAAACGGTATTCAACAGTTTACTGTACCAGTAGCTGGTAATTATAGAATTGAGGCCCGAGGTGCACAAGGTGGTTCTATAACAGGAGGAAGTATTGGTGGACAAGGTTCGACTATGATTGGAGAGTTTTTTTTAAATGCAAATTCTGTTGTACGAATCGTAGTAGGACAGCAGGGTATTGGTGCTGCAACAGGAGCATGTGGTGGTGGAGGTGGTTCATACGTTGTAGATTTTGGAAACGCACCGTATACTAATAATGCAGGTATTTTAGTTGTTGCAGGTGGTGGTAGTGGAGCTGGAAATGCTGGTTATCCAGGCACCGGTGCTCCTACAACTTCACCAGGAATAGCAGGAGGTACTTGTAGTAATGCGGGTCAAATTGGATTTGGTGGTGGAGATGCCGCATCATGTGGAAATGGCGCAGGTGGTGGTGGCGGTTTCTTTGGTGATGGTTTAAGCGGAAGTTCATGGGGGTCACAACGTGGATTTGGATTTGTAAATGGTGCTAATGGTGGATTATCAAGTTCAGGTGGTCGTGATGGTGGATTTGGCGGTGGAGCAGGTACACATCAAAATAATACAGGTGGCGGAGCTGGTGGTGGTTATACGGGTGGTGGAGCTTCTTACCATGGGGGGACCTATGTTGGTGGTGCAGGTTCATCTTTTAATTCAGGAACGAATCAACAAAATACCGCATCAAATAATTTAGGTGATGGTATGGTAATTTTAACACGTTTATGTGCATTAAATATTTCTGTGTCTGCGCCAAATGGCACAACAAGTTTATGTCCTGGAACTTCAGTAACATTAACAACAGACGGAGTTAGTGGTATTAACTGGAGTACCGGAGGCACTGGAACTACCGTTGTAGTAAGTCCTACATCTACATCCATTTATTCTGTATCTGCAACTACTTCGGCAAATTGTATTGGATACTCACAGGTAAATCTAATTGTAAATCCAAACCCAACAGTAAATATCACCTCTACTGTTAGTGTGTTTTGTAAAGGTGGATCTGCAACATTATTTGGCACAGGAGCCACTACATACAGTTGGAATACCGGAGCAACAACCAGTTCAATTACGGTTACGCCAACAAGTACCACAATATATACGGTAACGGGAGCCAATCAGTTTAGTTGTGTAAATACAAACACCTATCAGGTAAATGTATTTTCGCCTACGGTTGCTATTTCAGGACCAACTGCAATTTGTTTGGGACAGTCGGCAACCTTTAATGCGTCTTCATCCAATTCGTATTCATGGAGCACAGGCTGGACCGGTCAAATGTTAACGGTATCACCAAATACAAGTACATCGTATTCATTATCTATAACAAGCACGTCCAATAATATACTATGTGCTGCAGGTACATCGGTATTATTGGTTGTAAATCCAAATCCGACAGTAAGCGCGAGTTCACAACCGGCAAATGTATGTAAAGGCCAAACGTTTGTGTTAAGTGCGGGTGGTGCCAGTACATACAGTTGGAGTACAGGTGCAGCAACATCATCTGTATCTACTAACGAATCACAACCGGGTATATATACATATACGGTAACAGGTACCAATGCTGAAGGTTGTAGTTCAACGGCACAGGTACAGGTTGCAGTAAACAGTTGTAGTGGTATTCAGGAGTTGGGTTCAGCACAGGTACAGGTGTATCCAAACCCATCAAAGGGCGTGGTAACCATACAAGGTCAAAAGGCGCTGCAGGTTGAAGTATTAAATGCATTAGGGCAACGTATAAAAACGATTCGTTTAGGTGTTGAAAATGCATACAGGGCAGAGCTTAACGGTTTGTCTTCAGGATTGTATTTTGTACAGGCTGAAGGTGTAAGCACCCGTTTGATTGTAGAATAAAGCGTTTAATCGCATGATAAAAAAGAGCCGGTATATCCGGCTCTTTTTTTTATATTT
>RFNG01000120.1 GCA_009927275.1 Sphingobacteriia bacterium
ATTTTTAACCAAGCTACCAACACTATTGTATAGTTTAAATAACCTAAGTAAAAGGTTTAGTTTATAATTAAAAAAATACTATTTATTGAGCCTTAAAAGGTATGAAGTAAATTACTCTAATTACCAATAAATCAATGAGTTTGCTTGCTGTAAGAGCCTTGTTTTTAAGTAAAATTATAAAGGCGCTACCATGTACCCGAAGGGGGACTTGAACCCCCACGCCTTTCGGCATACGCCCCTCAAACGTACGTGTCTACCAATTCCACCATCCGGGCAGGGCTATAAAATTACGTATTTTTTAAACAAAAAATCATTATATTTGCAGCCGTTTATGCCGCTTCACAAATGAATGCCTAAACTTAAATTGTATATATATGAGCCAGTTATTACAAACTATTAAAGCCCAATTAAAAGGCAGCGCAAACCACCCTCAATTTAAAGCCGGTGACACTATTACCGTTTCTTACAAAATTAAAGAAGGTGATAAAGAACGTATTCAGCAGTTTACCGGTGTTGTTATACAACGCAAAAACGAATCTGCCACAGCTTCATTTACAATTCGTAAAATGAGTAACGGTGTGGGTGTAGAACGTATTTTTCCTGTAGCATCCCCTTTTATTGACCGTATTGAATTAAATAAAACAGGTATTGTACGCAGGGCCAAATTGTTTTATTTACGTAGCCGTACCGGAAAAGCTGCACGTATTCGTGAAAAGATTCAGGTTCAAGGTGAATCCAAATCTTAAAAGGCTTACACCGTTTCTGATTTTGGTTCTATAATATATTAAACTTGGGAACCGAATTTATAATAACTTTAGTTTTAATTATCCTTAACGGGTTTTTTGTTTGTACCGAATTTTCGTTTGTTAAAGTTCGTCCTTCGCAGCTTGAAGTATTGGTGCAAAGCGGAAAAAAACGAGCCCAACTATTACGAACCATGCTGGAGCGTATGGATGCCTATTTATCTGCAACGCAGTTTGGCATTACCATATCTTCTTTAGCATTAGGGGCTATTGGCGAAGAGCTGATTTCAAAATTTTTAATTGCCAGTTTGGCCTCGTATCAGCTTGCGTTTTCTGGTATTACGATACATAGCATTGCATTACCCCTTGCGCTTGCCATTTTAACCTTTATGCATGTTATTTTTGGAGAACAAATTCCAAAACTGATTGGTATTAAATATGCACTGCCTGTTAGTTTATGGACCTCACTACCCTTGCGTTTTTTTTACCTTTGTTTTTCGCCTTTTATATGGTTACTTAATAAAAGTACGCGATTGGTTTTAAAATTAATTGGCATTAAATCGTTTGGTGATGCGCAGCATCATACCGAAGAAGAATTACGTTTATTGTTAACTGAAAGTGAAGAAGGTGGAGCAATTAAGCCCAGTGAAAATGAATTAATACAAAATGTATTTGATTTTGATGACCGCTTTGTAAGGCAAATAATGGTTCCTGAAAACCGCATGGCTGCCTTAAATATAGAATCGGGTAAGTCAGAGTTGGTTAAACGTGTTTTAGAAGAAGGTTTTTCACGCTGGCCAGTATATTTGGGAGATATAAATAATATTTTAGGCATTATACATTCAAAAGATCTGTTAAAGCATGTTGTTGAAAACCGATTTAACAGTATAAAAGATATTTTAATTCCGGTACATTTTGTACCCGAAACCATGCGTATTAATGAGCTTCTTAAAGAGCTTCAAAAACATCATATACACATGGCTATAATTACTAACGAGTTTGGCACCACGGCCGGATTAGTTACTATGGAAGATATTATTGAAGAACTGGTTGGTGAAATTCAGGATGAACATGACGATGAACAACCGCCCATTGTACAGGCTGGTGAACATGAGTTTATTGTAAATTGTCAAATCTCTATTTCAGATGCCAATAGCATGTTACCCGCGGCATTACCCGAAAATTCACAGTACGAAACGGTTTCGGGTTATATTAATTTTATTTTTAGAAAAATTCCGGCTTTAAATGAACAAAAACAAAGTGACGGTTATCAAATTCGAATTTTAAAACGCAATCCCCAACAGGTTGAAAGTATCCGGCTGAAACTTATAAAACCATGACACCACTGGATTCCAAATATTGGAATACCAGGTATCAAACAAAAAAAACCGCTTGGGACATTGGCTATGCTGCACCTGCTATAGTAACATGGTTACTTACTTTAAAAACTAATAACCCTCTTAAAATTGCTATTCCGGGCGCCGGAAATGCCTACGAAGCTGAACATTTATTTAAATTATATCCGCAACACCAAGTATATATTTTTGATATTGCCGACGAACCCCTGCAGGCATTTTCAACAAGACTTCCTCAATTTCCAAAATCTCAAATACTAAAAGCCAATGTATTGCAGCTTGGTAAGTCTTTTGATTCTTTTTTTGATGTTATAATTGAGCATACATTTTTTTGTGCGCTTCATCCTAATTTACGAACCCGTTATTTTAAATGCATGTTACGCTATCTTAAACCCGGTGGCACTTTGGTTGGATTGTGGTTTAATGATTTTTTTAATGCCCTTGAGCCCCCATTTGGCGCACACAAACACGAGTATTTAAAGCTCATTCCTTCTGAATTTAAAATTGAAATTTTTGAAACATGCTATAATTCTATTCCTGCACGACAACACCGTGAATGGTTTTTTAAATTGGTTAAATGAATATGAATATCAGATCCCTTTTTTTAGAACATGTTGCGCAAACCTCGGATTCGCCCATGCTGGGTGTTCATATAGATATAGAATACGCAAAGGGGGCGTGGCTTTACGATTATAATAAAAGGGCCTATTTAGATTTAATTTCGGGGATTTCTGTTAGCAGTATTGGACATTGCCATCCTAAGGTACAAGCAGCCATAACCAATCAAACGGCGCGTTTTGCACATCTTATGGTATTTGGTGAGTTTGCGCAGCAACCCCAGGTACATTACATGCAACAGCTGATGCCCTATTTACCCCCATCGTTAAATTCAATTTACTATTGCAACAGCGGCAGCGAAGCTATAGAAGGCGCGCTTAAATTAGCGAAACGTGCAACGGGTCGCACCCAAATTATTAGTTTTAAAAACGCCTACCACGGCAGTACACATGGTGCATTAAGCCTATGCTCCGATTTTAATTTTACAAAGCATAGTTTGCCCTTAATGCCAGATATACATTATCTTACATTTAATTGTACAGCCGATTTAGATCACATTAACGAAAAAACTGCCGCAGTGGTATTTGAGTATATACAGGCTGAATCGGGAATTAATACCATTGAATTAGATTTTTTAAATGCTTTAACGGCGCGTTGTAAACATTACGGCGTTTTATTAATTGCAGATGAAATTCAATCGGGTTTTGGACGTTGTGGTTCATTTTTTGCACACCAGCGCTTTAACCATACGCCCGATATATTAGTATTAGCTAAAGCTATGGGGGGCGGCTTACCAATTGGCGCATTTATTGCACCTAAATCACTCATGCACACTTTAAGTTTTAATCCCAGTTTAGGGCACTTAACTACTTTTGGCGGCAATGCCGTTTGTATTGCTGCGGCTTATGCGGTATTAGAGGTTTTACAGGAAGAAAAACTGGTTGAACGCGCCCGTACGATAGAACACTGTATTAAAACGCATTTATCTAGTTCACATATAGCGCATTTGCGTGTGGAAGGCGCCTGGGCTGCTGTTGAATTTAAAACTACAGAAACCTGTTTTAAAATAATTAAATCTGCGCTTCAAAATGGATTAATAACCGATTGGTTTTTGTTTAATTCTAAAGCACTTCGCCTATCCCCGCCCCTTAATATCCCTTTGCAGGATTTAAAAAACGCATTACAACAATTAAATTTAATAATAGATCATGGCTGATATCCTAAAATCGCATCAATAAACGTTTTAGAATTAAATTCTTGCAAATCATTAATAGATTCACCCACACCAATATATTTAACCGGAATTTTAAATTCATGTGAAATTCCTACAACTACACCCCCTCGTGCCGTGCCATCTAATTTTGTTACGGCTAACGCATTTACTTGAGTGGCAGCAGAAAACTGGCGGCATTGTTCAATAGCATTTTGACCTGTACTGCCATCTAAAACCAAAACAACTTCATGTGGTGCATCCGGAATTAGTTTTGAAATTACAGATCGAATTTTTGTTAACTCATTCATTAAATGTATTTTGTTATGCAAACGTCCAGCGGTGTCAATAATAACAATGTCTGCCTGTTTTGCAATTGCACTACTTACAGTATCAAAAGCAACACTGGCCGGATCTGCACCCATACCCTGCTTTACAATTTGTGCTCCGGTACGCTCTGCCCAAATTGTAAGCTGATCAACAGCAGCAGCTCTAAACGTATCTGCAGCACCTAAAATTACCTTTTGACCGGCCTTACTATATTGATGCGCCAGTTTACCGATGGTGGTTGTTTTTCCAACGCCATTAACGCCAACAACCAAAATGATATATGGTTTGGGTACGGATATTAGAGATTCGTCCAAAGGTTTTGGCAATAAATCTATAATGGTATCCCGCATAATTATGCGCAATTCTTCAGCCCGAATGTATTTATCACGTTTAACACGCTCTTGTAAGTTTTGAATAATTTCAAGTGTAGTTTTAACGCCCACATCTGCACTAATTAATGCTTCCTCTAATTGGTCTAAAACTTCTTCATCAATATGGCGTTTTCCGGCAACAGCTTTTGTAATGCGAGAAATAAAGGATGTAGATGTTTTTTCAAGGCCTGAGCTAAGTTGTTTTGCTTCCTGTTCAGAACTTTTAAACCATTTGCTAAAGAATCCCATATTAAAAAAAAATTCTTTCCGAAACCGGAAAGAATTATATCAATTGTATTTGGTATTAAATTATTTAGATTTTAAAAAATCTTGAATGTGATCGTTGTGTACGATTTCTTCTTTAAACGAATACGATCCAGTTTTAGGCGATTTAACCATTTTAATAACTTTAGTAAAATCTTTGCCTTTTCCTGATTTTAAAGTTGCAACTACTTTCTTTGCCATAGTAAATTATTTAATTTCTTTATGAACCGTCATACGCTTAAGTACAGCGTTGTATTTTTTAAGCTCTAAGCGTTCGGTTGTGTTTTTTTTATTTTTGGTGGTGATATAACGGGATGTGCCGGGTTTACCACTTTCTTTATGTTCTGTGCATTCTAATATTACCTGAATGCGGTTGCCTTTTTTTGCCATACAATTACGCTATAATACCATTAAGACGGGCTTCTTTTAAACACGCCGAAATCCCTTTTTTATTAATATTTTTTAATGCAGAGGTTGATACACGAAGTGTAATCCATGTTTGCGTATCAGCGTCAAAAAAGCGCTTACGCTTAAGATTAACTTTAAACTGACGGCGGGTTTTACGGTTAGAAAACGAAACATGATTTCCACCCATTGCTTTTTTTCCGGTTAACTGACAAATACGTGACATAGTCTTCCCTTTTTTAAGGAATGCAAAATTAATACTTTTATTCGAATTTCAAAAAAAATAATTAGAAAGCAGAAACTCTTGAATTTAATTAACTACTTGTTTTTCAGTATTTTATATCATAAATCAAATCCTTACCTAATTTATAAGGCTTTTCTGTTATTTGCATGGGAGGAGCTTTAACTCCTTTTTTTAAAAATAATTCCGGGTTTACAATTTTAACTATACGGTTTGCCAGGCCCTCTGCAATAAATTGCTGCAGTACTTTTGCACCACCCTCAATTAAAACACTTTGAATGTTGCATGTGTATAATAATTGCACCACATCAAGGGCTTTAGGCAAGTTGTTTTGTAAATACCAGTGTGTTGCATCCGAAGTACCGTATCCGTTTTTAATAAATACAGTTGATGCCTTTGAATTAAAAACATGTAATGTGGAATCCACAACGGCGTTTGTGCACCAAATTACACGTACCGGATTTTTTCCTACTACATGTCTTACGGTAAGCTCGGGATTATCAATTAACAATGTTTGTTTTCCTATTAACAGGGCTTCATGCCTAGCGCGTAAAGTATGTACAAAGGCATTGGCTTCGTTGCCTGAAATTGCCGTTTTAACAGGCGTACCCGAAACGGAATGTGCTGCCATAAATCCATCTGCAGACTCTGCCCATTTTAAGGTTATATAGGGGCGTTTAGATTCGTGAAGGCGGTAAAATTCAGCATTTAATTTTCGGGCTTGCTGCTCGGCATAACCCAGTTCTACTTTTATTCCTGCTGCTTTAAGTTTAGCAATACCCATCCCTTTTACCCTCGGATTAGGATCAGCAGCGGCAATAATTACGTGCCGTATTCCTTTTTCTATAATATAATCTGCACATGGTGCTGTTTTACCAAAATGCGAACACGGCTCAAGGGTTACTACAAGTGTACACTCCTGAATAGGTACTCGGCCATCTAATTGATCTATTACCAATCGCTCGGCATGTGCTGCTCCATATTTATTATGAAATGCCTCGGCAACAATTTCTCCCTTGTAAGCAATAAAGCGGCAACCATGGGATTGGGTTCAACAAGCCCTCTGCCCTGTTCTGCACATTTTAGGGCATGCAACATGATTTGGGATAAATTAAGATTCAAGGACTTAAAATAATTAACTTTAGACATTAAAATTACAAAACATGTTTGATCAATTACAAGATAAACTTGACCGTGCATTTAAAGTTTTAAAGGGACAAGGCAAGATTACCGAAATAAATGTTGCTGAAACACTCAAAGAAGTTCGCAAAGCCTTACTGGATGCCGATGTTAATTATAAAGTTGCAAAAGCCTTTACAGATACAGTTAAAGAAAAAGCCTTAGGCCAACAAGTGCTAACAGCAATTTCTCCCGGTCAGTTACTGGTTAAAATAACACATGACGAACTTAAACAGTTAATGGGTGGCAGCCGAGCCGATATACAGCTTCAAGCCAATCCAACCATTATTTTAATGAGCGGTTTACAGGGTTCGGGTAAAACAACCTTTAGTGGCAAATTAGCCCATTTTTTAAAACATAAACGTGGTAAAAAACCTTTGCTGGTTGCTGCAGATGTTTACAGACCGGCAGCCATTGATCAGTTGCATGTATTAGGCACACAATTAGAGATTGATGTTTACAGTAATCGGGATGAAAAAAATCCTATAGCCATTGCCCAATCTGCCATCAAACAGGCCCGTGAACAGGGCCATACAGTAGTTATAATTGATACAGCCGGCCGATTGGCTGTTGATGAACAGATGATGCAAGAAATTGAAGGTATAAAACAGGCCATCAAACCGCATGAAATATTATTTGTGGTAGACAGCATGACGGGACAGGATGCCGTAAATACAGCCAAAGCATTTAATGAGCGATTGGATTTTAGCGGTGTTGTTTTAACCAAACTGGATGGTGATACCCGTGGTGGAGCTGCATTATCAATTCGAAGTGTTGTAGAAAAACCCATCAAATTTATTGGAACTGGTGAAAAAATGGACGCACTGGACATATTTTATCCAGAGCGTATGGCCGATCGGATTTTAGGCATGGGGGATGTGGTTTCGCTTGTTGAAAAAGCACAAGAACAGTTTAATCAGGAAGAAGCCCGCAAACTCAGCAAAAAAATAGCAACCAATAAATTTGATTTTAATGATTTTTTACAACAATTACATCAAATTAAAAAAATGGGTAACATTAAAGATTTGATGGGCATGATACCCGGTATGGGAAAAGCCATGAAAGACATGCCTGTTGACGATTCTGCACTAAAAGGGGTTGAAGCAATCATTTTAAGTATGACACCCAAAGAACGCAGTAATCCTGATATAATAAACGGTTCTAGACGTCAACGTATTGCAAAAGGTAGTGGACAAACCTTACCCGAGGTTAACCGCTTAATGAAACAATTTGAAGATACTCGTAAAATGATGCGCATGATGCAAGATAAAAATGCTATGACCCGAATGATGCGACAAATGCCTAAAATGCCCTAACCCATGCAATTAATAGACGGCAAAGCTGCTGCATCACAATGGATTGAAGAAACACAGGCACGTGTAAACATGCGTCTTAGCCAAGGCAAACCGGCGCCGCATTTGGCTGCCATAATTGTTGGAACCGACGGAGCCAGCCAAACTTATGTAAACAATAAAATAAAAGCCTGTAAAAATGCCGGTATAGATAGTACGCTGATTACTTTACCAGCTGACATCCAAGAACATGAATTATTACACCATATTGATGATTTAAATGCAAATCCCCGTATAAGCGGTTTTATTGTTCAGCTTCCATTACCAAAACATATAAACGAACGTACAATCATTACGCGCATTAAACCCGAAAAAGATGTAGATGGGTTTCATCCCCAAAATATTGGCAAAATGGTTTTACAACACCCTACACTTATCAGCGCAACGCCTTTAGGTATTTTACGTCTTTTAAACCATTACAATATTGAAACCTCGGGAAAACATTGTGTTATTTTAGGCCGCAGTGCAATTGTTGGAAAACCCCTGAGCATTTTATTAAGTCAAAATTCTAAACCCGGCAATTGTACTGTTACATTGTGTCACAGCAAAACACCGGATTTAAAATCATACACCTTATCGGCCGATATTTTAATTTGTGCCATTGGAATACCCGAATATATTTCGTCTGACATGGTACAGGCTAAAACCGTTGTAATTGACGTTGGTACAACCCGTGTAACAGACCTTAAACAAAAAAAAGGTTATAGGCTATGCGGTGATGTAAATTTTAATTCAGTGGCTCCACATTGCAAAGCCATTACACCCGTTCCTGGTGGTGTTGGGCCAATGACCATTGCCGCACTGCTTCACAATACGCTTGAAGCATCTGAGCAGCATGTCTAAACATGTATTTGATTATTGAAAATATTAAAGTAGCATTTAATGCGTTACGGTCAAACCGTTTACGCACATTTATAACCATGAGCATAATTGCTACGGGATTAACCGCCTTAATGGGTATACTTTCAGCCATTGAAGCCATTAAAAACGGAATCAATTCAAATTTTAGCAACATGGGTGCTAATACCTTTACAATACGAAATCAAAATACAGATGAGCAACCTTCAGCGCATCCATCACCTCCCATTCGTTACCAAGAGGCTGTAACATTTTGCAACCGGTTTCCATATGCTTGTCAACGCTCCATTTCAACCCAAGCCAGTTTTACCGCAAAGGTGGAGTATTTAAATACCAGTACAAACCCCAACATACGCGTAATTGGGTGCAATGGCGAATATTTAAAAACTGCAGGATATACCATGTTGGATGGACGGTTTTTTACAACCACTGAATCTGGATCATCCGCACATCTTGTTGTATTAGGCAAAGAAGTGGCTGAAAAATTATTTGCAAATCGTAGTCCGTTGCATTTGTGGATAAAAATTTCAGGGCAACCTTATAAAATTATTGGTGTTTTAGAATCGCGCGGTTCATCGGGTTTTGGTGGCGATAAATGCGTTTTAATTCCATTAGCCACTGCACGACAATATTTTTCAAAACAACCACTGAATTACAATATACATGTTATAGCTGCACAATCCTCGCAATTGGCATTTTTAACGCAAGAAGCCCGGGCCTGCTTTAGAGCTATTCGAAACATAAAACCGGAAGATGAAGACACCTTTGAATTGGTTAAATCAGATCGTTTTGCAAAGTTACTTATTGAAAACATACATTTTGTTACACTTGGTGCTACCATAATTGGATTAATAACACTACTGGGCTCAGCCATTGGACTTATGAATATCATGTTGGTTAGCGTAACAGAGCGAACGCGTGAAATTGGAATACGCAAGGCTATGGGCGCTACATCGGCGACCATTCGAAATCAGTTTTTAATTGAGAGCATCCTTATTGGGCTTTTTGGAGGGGCCATGGGAATACTAGCTGGTATTGGAATTGGCAATGCAATCGGATTAATTTTAGGTAATCGTTTTTTTATTCCTTGGTTTTGGATAACCATTGGCTTTACAATTTGCATTGGTGTAGGTTTAATTAGTGGTTTTGTGCCTGCAAAAAATGCGGCAGCTTTAGACCCTATAGAGGCGCTGCGTTTTGAGTAATTATTGTATTAGGTCAATCTGTTCTATATACACTACACGTTCACGAATGGCGTTAATACTATACACTGAATTTTTTAAATCCGTATAACTGTCACTTACCCGGGCATTGTCTCGCTCACCAAATGGCCTTTCGTTAATATGCAATAAGTGCTTTTTATCCTGTGGTAATCCATCCGTTATAAACATGCGAAGCGATTCTATACGGCGTTTAGATAAATTTAAATTAAAGGATTTATCTGCCAGCGGACTTGCAAAGGCACGAACACCTATGTAAATTTCTAAGCCCTTATGTAATGCTTCCTGAATTCGTAATTTAAATGCAATTAAATTTAAGTAGGCAGCAGGCAGTGAGTCTAAAAAAAATTCATTAATACGTTTATACATTGCGGTATCTTTTAAAAATCGGTTTTTATACACTGCGGCTTGTTTGCTATATGCAGTATAATACGTTGTATACGATGAAACTGCAGTACCAACATACGGTTGATTGTTATCAAAAAATAAAGCGAGCGGTTTGTTTATTTGTAATTGCTGTATTATGTTTTTGTAATTGTCTTTTAGCGTACTGGATGTGTCTTTGGTTTTAGAAAAAACAGAATCTATTTTGTACATAAAAATATCCAAACAACAGTTACCGGATTTTAAAGGAGTTGACCTGTTACTGGCTAAAAGGAGGTACCTGCTGTTTATGCTGGTTTTAAAATGCAAATCGTGTTGGGCACTATTTATTGGTATGCCCGCATTTTCAGCAGTACTAAAAAACCTATTGTTATCTGCATTTAAATTTGAAAAAAAAATATCAAATCCACCCAAGCCCAAATGTCCGGTGCTGCTAAAATACAAACGATTACAAACAGTATCAAAATAGGGACTAAATTCGTTTTCAGGTGTATTTATATTAGGTCCGGCATTACGCGTGTAAATTATTTTTCCAAGAGTGTCCAATGCACTATACCAAATGTCAAAAGATCCAAAACCGCCGGGTCGGTTACTTGAAAAAAACAGCATTAAGGTATCATGAACTTGCGCAATTGCCGGATGTAGGCAGTTTTCATCACCTAAATTCAAGGGCGCCGTTGAAATCCACTTATTATTTTTTTTATTCCTCACTTCAATTTGATGTTTTTGATTTTTAAACCGTTCCACAATTTCAATATTTGATATTGCATTCCAAGAGGCCATCGTATCTTCGGGCTTTATAAGTGTATCCGAAAAACGATACGCTTGCAACGTTTCACTAAATCCCCTAACCTTGTATAAATACGGAATCTCCATGCGTTTTTCATTTTCATACAAAGCGTTCCAGCGAACGAAATTCCACTGCGACGAATCTAATATTGTTATTGGAATTTCAGAATCAGGTGTATTAATGGACGTAACTACCCTAACTGCTAACAACGATACTTTGGACCATATGGAGTCGTGATGCAAAATTAGGTTTTGTATTTCAAGGCGAGATCGTTTTCTAAAATGACTCATAGATTTTTGAGAGCCCCAATATTGCGTTGGATCTATAAATACAGCTACTGAATCATTATTACTTTGTTTTAAAAACAAATTCCAGGCCGAACGTGCTTCCATATACTTGCTCTGCATTTTATATATATGAGCCAACTGATAATACGCTTCGTAAAACTGAGGATTCATTTGCAAGAGCCGTTTAAATTGTACTTGTGCTTTTTTAAATTCATTTATTTGAAATAAATAACAGGCCAAATTGTATCGGACTTTAAAATTTAAGCTGTCCTTAGTTAAGCATGCCCGTGCCCAAAAAATGGCTTTGTTCCAGTCTTTTTCATTTTGGGCTTGTTGCATGTTATAGCGCATTAAACGCTTGGATTGTGCATACATACTGGTGCTATGCAATAGTATAATTATTAAAATCCAGCGGAACATGGTACAGAATTAGGTATACGAAACTTTTGCTGTGGTATACAATACACCAGCTGCAATTCAAATGCTCCCTGGTAGCGTGATGCAATTTTAAAATTACTAAGAGTAATATCATACGAAAATGCCGTTAAAAGTTTTTCGGTTCCATATCTAAAGCCTAAAACCAAGGCATCACGGGTTCTGTATGCCAATTGGATTCCTGTGTAATGAGCTGTTTGGTGTTGTGAATGTATAATTGCAGTAACAGCGGGAACCCATTCTCTATTGGATCCTTGCATTTGAATCCAAAGAGCTGGATACCAGGTAAGATGTGTACTATGGCGTATTTGATCTTGAATAGTAATTACATAGCGTCGTGCGAGTATAGCGTTGTCAAAAATTACATGGGGTTTATTTACATGCGAAGCTCCAAAAGCTGCTACAATTTGATGTGTTAAAAAGCGTTTTCGAAAAACAAATCCTGTATTTAAATCCCAGTAAGAACCTTGAACCGTATTAAATTGTTCACCACTGGACAGTGCAGGATTAAAAACCAATCCGTCAAATTGCGCATCAAATGTCATGGCGCTTGTATTAAATCGCGATTGATGTATACCCGTAGAAAGTCCAAAAGAAATGGATGCAGATGTATCGGTAAAAAAAGGATAATGATAGGCTCCAGAAAATAATACAGAACTTGTACTGTATCCAATATCACCCGCCTTATCTTGCTGAATACTTAACCCCATACCCACACGATCGTTTTTTCCCAACCATGGAATTATTTTAGTATCCAGTGCACAACCAACGGTTTTATATGATACGGGAACCTGATACCATTGGCTACGATATTGTAGTCCAAAACGATGGGTACCGTTAAACAAACCCGTTGATGCCGGATGTAATTGCTGTAAATTTGATTCGTTTATTGAAGAATGAACATCCTGCGCTTTCAACATTGTAACTATATACAGGCATTTGCAAACAATTACAAGCCGTATCCACGCAATCATTAAACAAATGTAAAATTTTAAAGCTTTTGCCAATCAAATTAGCTTAGTACCTTTGCATTATGGCAAACAATCAATTTCAATCGCATGATTATTTTCAAGTTGACGATTTATTAAGTGAAGAACATAAACTTATTCGCGAAACAGCTCGCAACTGGGTTAAAAAAGAAGTTGACCCTGGCATTGAAGACGCTTGTCAAAACGCTACATTTCCAAAACACTGGATAAAAGGACTCGCTGAAATTGGAGCTTTTGGCCCCTATATACCAACGGCATACGGAGGCAGCGGCTTAGATCAAATTTCGTATGGCATTATTATGCAAGAATTAGAACGCGGTGATAGCGGTCTTCGTTCTACGGCCTCGGTTCAAAGTTCTTTAGTAATGTATCCCATATATACATTCGGATCTGAGGAACAACGTAAAACCTATTTACCCAAACTGGCAAGTGGTGAAATGATGGGATGTTTTGGATTAACGGAACCGGATTACGGTAGTAATCCCAGCGGAATGATTACCACCATAAAAGATGCGGGCGATGGCAAGCATGTGATATTAAATGGTGCTAAAATGTGGATTAGCAATGCCCCCTTTGCTGACATAGCTGTGGTTTGGGCTAAAAACGAGTCAGGTATAATTAAAGGTATACTTGTTGAACGTGGAATGCCCGGTTTTACAACACCTGAAACCCATGGCAAATGGAGTTTACGAGCCAGCGCCACGGGAGAACTTGTGTTTGATCAGGTTAAAGTGCCTATTGCAAATATTTTACCAAATGTTGAAGGTTTAAAAGGACCCTTAAGTTGTTTAAACAGTGCGCGTTTTGGAATTGCTTGGGGAGCCATTGGCGCAGCAATGGATTGTTACGACAGCGCACTTCGTTATAGTAAAGAACGCATTCAATTTGGTAAACCCATTGGTGGGTTTCAATTGACTCAAAAAAAGCTAGCCGAAATGCTAACTGAAATTACTAAAGCTCAACTTTTAACCTGGCGTTTAGGTGTTTTAAAAAATGAAAACCGGGCCACACCTGCACAAATCAGTATGGCCAAACGTAATAATGTGCATATGGCCTTAACTGTTGCCCGTGAGGCACGTCAAATTCATGGCGGTATGGGCATAACGGGTGAATACCCTATAATGCGTCATATGATGAATCTGGAAAGTGTTATTACCTATGAGGGTACTCATGACATTCATTTGCTTATAACCGGTATGGATGTTACTGGATTTAATGCATTTAATTAGCGTAAAACCCCAGCTTTTTAATTGCATCTGAATATTTAGGATAAATTTTAACTGTAAAACGTCTTCCGGTGTGTTCTGTACAACTGCTTCCGGGTTCAGCATATAAATCGCTTATTATTTCGGCATCTAAAATGGTAATACCCTGCGTTTTTAAGTACGTTTCCATTGAAGCTTTTAAAATTTCATTATTTGTGTTATAGGTCCACGGATCATTACAATAGGTTTCTGCATAATTCATCCAAACCGGTGATTGAAATTTTTCACATGAAATAAAAATTCCAAGTACACTATATAATAAAAGGTTCTTATAAATTTTTTGAAATTGCATGAGATTGTTGTTTTCGGGACCATTCAATAATGTATGAGGTAGCGCAGGAAGACGTTAATTCATAGTGTGTTATTAAACTGTAATCGTAATTTGCTCGTTGTATTTCAGTTTTTCCTAAAACCCAATGATAATCACAATTTAGCCGGTAAACCGGTTCTTCAAGGGTGCGTTGAAAAAAATCTGTACCGGACGGAAGTTTTCCCCAAAACTGAAGCTTTGTATTATTTTCTGTTTCAGCTAATCCGCCAATGCGTTGCGAATCGTAATTGCGCCACACCACCATATTGATGTTTAAATTTTGAGCTGCCCCCCCGCCTGACTGCCAATTGAGTTCATTTGACTTAACCGTATAGCGCATTTCTGATAAATTTAAATACTCCACTTCAAACCAAGTGCCTCCTGAAATATTAGTAAGCTCAACCGTGCCATTTAAATTAAACTGCAATCCCGATACAAGGTTTTGTATTTGCAAGGCTTTAAAGTATACAATTAACTTTGCATTTCGTTCTTTCCATTTTAAACTACCCGTTTGCTCAATTACCAAGTCTCCCGATATTTTATGCCCTTTAAAGTTTAAATTTAAATACTTTAAACGCACCAATCCGTTTTTTAAAGCTGAAGTGTCTTTTTGATACTCCCTCAATGTGTCTTGCAAGTACTTGCCCCTAATTTTAAATTCTTCTGAAACCGTGCGCTGAACATCGTTTAAAAGCCTCATACATTCATGTTGCAACACATGTATCAATACAGCATCATCACCTGTTTCAGCATTAAATTGCCGTCTTGAGGTGCATCCCATCAAAATTAACATCATCCACAGCCAAAAAATCTTCATTACGTACATGTTTGAAATTAAACATTAATTACAAACAAAAAAAAACCATTCCGAAATGGAATGGTTTTATAGTTTTTAAATTCTGTTTTATTCAGATACCACTTCAAATGTAATTTCAGTAGTTATATCTCTGTATAAACGAACTTTAGCCTTATAAGTACCGGTTTGCTTTATTCCGTCCCCTTGAATGTCAATGTGTTTACGCTCAATTGTAAATCCTGCTTTTAATAAGGCTTCGGCAATTTGAATATTGGTTACACTTCCAAAAATTTTTCCACTTTCGCCAACTTTAGCACCCACCTGAATGGTAAGTTGACTTAATTTTTGAGCACTCGCTTGAGCTTCCTCGCGAAGTTTTTGATCTTTATAAGCACGTTGCTTCATGGTTTCTGCATGCATTTTAACCATGCTTGCTGTAGCTAATACAGCCATGCCTTTAGGTAATAAAAAATTACGCCCATAGCCATTGGCAACTTTAACCTTGTCATCCTTGAAACCAAGGCCTTTGATATCTTGTTTTAAAATAACTTCCATGGTATGTTTTATTTTAATAAATCAGCAACATAAGGCATTAAAGCCAAATGACGTGAACGTTTAACAGCTTGTGCAACTTTACGTTGGTATTTTAATGATGTTCCAGTTAAACGACGGGGTAAAAGCTTACCCTGCTCGTTTACAAATTTTAAAAGGAAATCAGGATCCTTGTAATCTATATACTTTATTCCGCTTTTTTTAAAGCGGCAATATTTTTTACGTTTAACATCCGCGGTAGGAGGATTTAAATAACGAATATCATTTTTTGAACTCATAGCGATTTACCTTAAACAGTTTCTTTTTTCTTTTTTGAACCTTCTTTAGCAAGACCTTTGCGTTTGTCTGCATAGGCTGCGGCATGCTTATCTAAAGCCACCGTAAGAAATCGTATAACACGCTCGTCACGCTTGTACTGAATTTCAAGCTGCTGCACCAAATCAACTGCTGTGCCAGAAAACTCAAACAAGTGATAAAAACCAGTTGTTTTCTTTTGGATGGGATAGGCCAATTTTTTTAATCCCCAATGTTCATCATTGAGAATTTTACCGCCCAATTCGGTAATGCTTTTTTTAATTTTTTTTGCGGCCTCCTTTGCCTGATCATCAGACAAAACGGGAGTTAAAATGAAGACCGTCTCGTAACGTTTTTCCATTAGTTTAAATTAGGGTTGCAAATGTAATACATAAAAAGCAATTCTCAAAATATATAACTAATTGTAAATCAATTATATAGTTAATTTTTTAAAAGCTTAAATACCTTGATTTCAGTATTGTTAATAATCACTTTTAAAAAATATAAACCCGGATTTATGCTTTTACCAAAGGCTACCCTCGATTCTGAAACAAATAGGTGCTCCCGTTCAATGCCCAGTGCATCTGTTAAAACACATTCGGCAGTGAATACCGGCAACCTGCTTTGAATTTCAAAATATGAAGTACTGGGATTTGGAAAAATTTTAAACTCTGAAAAACTTGTATTGGGTAATTCAAGCGTGGAAGGTATACAAGAATGCACGCGATTAAAAAGTTGCTGTAATGAATCAATGGGTTCAATAAACTGATTGTTTTGAGTCCTTACAGAAACCCTTAAACTGGGATTTCCAAATGGGTCCGTTGGTTGTGCGACTTTTAAAAATGCAAACAGAGACGAAGATTGATTGGCCATGCATCGGGTATCAGCTCCCGGTATTTTAGCACCCTGAAGTGCTGCCATAAGTTTACAAGCTAAATCACCTGAAGCCCTTTTAAATCGGGATTCCATGGAATCTAATACCTGTTGTCCCAATAAAATATTGCCCTGAATAGAATAATGTACGCCTGTGATGTGATTTTTATACGAAAAACAATTGGATCCGGTATGTGCTGCACTGGCCGTTTCACCCTGATAAACCATTTTAACTACCCCGTATTGCCGTATAGCCGAATTAGCTGCAACATCATTGTTTTGAAGCCAACTTATTATTGCGGTAGGTGTATCGCCGGCCCGCATGCGATTTCGGGCATTAATTTGATTTGCAGGTAAATAACTGGCCTGACAAGCAATGGCACCGGTATCCGAAAACAACTCGCAAATAAAATCATCCGGATAGTTGGGAAAATATTGAATTAAATCTACGCAGGATGCTCCGGCAGCACCTACTTCACGTGTTATTGAATCAAATGCTAAAATAGAAAAGGTGTCTTGTGCTTTTCCATAATTTAAAAAACAAAAACATAAAAAGACAAATACTAAAATCTTCATAATACCATGTTTGTGAACTAAATTTAATATTTATATCCGTTCCGTTAACTTTTACACTATATAATTATCGAAATTCAGCTATGCATCCGTTATTGATTTTTAGGCTTGTATGTATATTCTTTACCCCAGCGCTGCTTTTTGCTCAAAATGAATACGTTGAATACCGATCTGCTTCAAATCCATACTATTGGAAAAACCGAAAACCCCATGAATCGTATTGGCAACAGGATGTACATTACACAATCGAAGCAGTATTAAATGACAGTTTAAACACTTTAACAGGTAAGGCGGATGTATTGTATTTTAATAATTCACCGCACGAACTCCATTATTTATATTTTCATTTATACAACAATGCGCAAACAGCACACTCGTACCTGGCAGATTTATATAAAAACAATAATTACACATTACAATTTGGAACGTATCGAAACCATAATTTAGGCATTTGTGTAGATACAATAAAACAATCCGATTCTATACTTAAAACAGAATTGGATAACACCATTTTAAAAGTTTATTTAAAAACTCCACTAAAATCAGGGAGTTCCGTGCAATTACACTTAAATTTTACCACTTTTTTTGACCAAGAAGCTATTCGGAATCGCATGAAAGTTTTTAATAATGGCTTTACCAAACATTTTGACATTGTGCACTGGTATCCGCGTTTAAGCGTTTATGATGCACATGGTTTATGGAATACCGATCAACATATGGATCATGAATTTTATGGCGATTTTGGATCGTTTCATGTGCGCTTGTTTTTACCAAACCAGTATATATGCGAGGGTACCGGCACATTACTAAATGCGCAACACGCACTACCCGATTCACTTCGAAAGCGTATTGATATTACAAACTTTAAAAACACCCCCTTTAACAGTATGCCCTCTGTACCCATTGTACCAAACGGCCGTTTAAAACTGTGGGAATTTTCGGCACAAAACGTTCATGATGTTGCCTACACGGCAGATCCCACCTACCGCATTGGCGAAGTGCAGTATAATCAAACGCGGTGTATTGCAATGGTTCAAGAAATGCATGCGGCCGGATGGCAACATACCGCGTCTTTTATGGCTCAAGTTTTAGAAGCCCATGAACGCCAATTAGGCCCCTATTCCTATTCTAAAATAATTGTAGCCGACGCACAAGACGGTATGGAATACCCTATGCTGAGTTTATGCAGTGGTGTTGATCCTGATAACCGAGCATTAATTATTCATGAATTAACCCATAATTGGTTTCAGGGTATGATTGGCAATAATGAAACCTATAGGGCCTGGATGGATGAAGGACTTACCCAATTTTTTACTTCTGAAACCTTAGAAGAACTGGAAGGCCGGTACGTATACCCTACATTAAAAACCTCTGATTGGAAACAAGATGTTACGCCTTTACAACGGGTTATGGATCATGAATTGTATGTACCCTTTTACAATTTCACTTTAAAACAAGAAGGGCACATGATGCTAAATACACACTCCGATGAATTTAACGGCACTATACGACATAACGGAGGGTATGCACAAACTTATTACAAAACAGGTGTCATGCTTAAAAATTTAGAATATGTATTAAGCAAACCCATTTTTCGTCAAGCCATTCGTGATTATGTAAAACAATGGCGGTTTTGCCATCCTTATCCCGATGATTTTACACGTGCTATGCAATACTCCAGCGGTCAGCATTTAAATTGGTTTTTTGACGCCTGGCTAAATTCAGAAAAAACAATTGATTATAAAGTAAAATCGGTAAATACTATACAGGGCGACTCTGTAAAAATTACGCTGCAACGAAAAGGTCGAATGCATATGCCATTAGATATCGCAATCATTGACAAACATGACTCGGTACGATTTTATTACATTCCCAATACGTGGAATGTAAAACCTACAGAAGCCATTATACTAAATCGCTGGTTAGGCTGGGATAACAATATTAAACCGATGTACTCATTTAACCTTTACGCTCCGCTAGGTATTAAAAACATTATCATTGATCCCAGTTACCGAATGGCCGATTTGTATATGCCCGATAATCAGTGGAAACACCGTGTTTTATGGCAATTTGATGCACGCATTAAACAGCCTGAAAACTGGAGGCACAGAGTAATAAAAACGCGACCCGCATTATGGTACAATGCTTTTGACGGCTTAAAGCCTGGTATACATATTAGTGGTGATTACATGCATACGTACCAGGTGTTTAATGCAACTCTATGGCTTAATACAGGAATCTTACAAGGCCCCTTAAGCCCCTACAGTACCTTGTATCCAAATGCTGCTAACGCCTATATGCCATTAAGTTACATTGTAAATTATAAAACCCGTTTATTTCCAAAATTTAATAAAACTGAATTAGCAGCAGAAGCGCGACATATTGACGGACTCGATTTAGGCCAGCTGGGAATAACACACCATTCAGCATCCCATCACAATCGCGTGTATGCGTTTTACAAATCGTTTTGGAGGGATGAAACACGTGACCGTTGGTATTTACTGTTACCCGACGAATGGCAGTTAAAAGCTTTAAACAGTGCATTTATAATGGGATTGGAACAAGATTTTAAAACTAAAAACAGCTCTGGGCAAATACGTTTTGAATTAAAAGCCCCGGCACCGGGATCTGTAAATGATATACGGTCCATACAGTTTACATGGCTTCAAAACCAAAATGTACGCTGGGCACTTTTAAAAACACGTGTATTTATGCAATATGCTACTGCCCAAACACCAGCTTCCGAATCAATGCTTTTTGCTGCCGGTGCCAATCCGGAAGCTTATATGAATTCACCATTAACCCGTGCAATAGGCATAATTCCTGCTGCATACTCTGGATTTTCAAATATTACCAATCACTTTCAAATGCAGGGCGGATTAAATTTAAGAGGATACAGCGGATATTTAATGCCCTATACGCAAACAGATCAGTCACAATCCTTCATTTACAAAGGTTTAAGTGGATGGTCTGTAAATTCAGAGTTTGAAAGCCCAGATTGTATTTCATTACTACGTATCAATAAACTTAAAAATAGCCTTAAACTACACACATACCTTTTTACAGATTTTGGCATGATTAATGTTAGTGCCATAAAACTTTCCCACCTACTTGCTGATGCAGGAGCCGGAGTAGCATTGAGTGTTTTTAAATGGGGGCCCTTTGATGATGTAGAACCCTTTGTTTTACGAGCAGATTTTCCCTTATGGCTAAACCGATTGCCCTTTGAAGAACGTAATTATTTCCAGTTTCGATGGCAAATTGGATTTTCAAGAATGTTTTAAACCAAACCTTTTATTATTTGTTTTTTTTTAGTGAAAAAACAAGCGCCTTCCATTTTAGACAAACACCGCATTATTGAAATGGCCTGGGAAGATCGCACGCCCTTTGAAGCTATAAAATATCAGTTTAACTTGTCAGAATCGGATGTAATTCAAATTATGCGACTTCAGCTTAAACCTTCCAGTTTCAAATTATGGCGCAAGCGCGTAAATCAGTTAATAAGCTCTAAACACCGTTTTAAACGCAATACATGTATTCAAAGATTTAAATGTAGCAGACAAAAAAGTATTTCAGTAAATAAAATTTCAAAACGAGCTTAGTACTTTCAGTTATTAAAAACCAAATCTGTATCACATTTGAACTAGATGGTTCGATATGTTTTTTTAAATCCATCCATTTTTAATGGAAATTTTTAGGTGAATTTTTTTATGATTTTGCAAATTTTAAAATTCTACATTTGATTTACTATCGTAACAGGGTAAAGTTTCATTGGATAAAAAAAACGTTACATAAATCTAAATTAAGTATCAATTCACTATAAATTTAAATCTGAATTGCTTTGATGAAATCCAATAAATCCCTGGTGCTAAAACAGGTAGTTGAATGGCATTAGATTCATTGATGTCTAATTGGTTAAATACATGCAAGCGCTGACCTGTATTATTGTATAATTCAAGTATACCATTAGGCATTGGAGTAATATAAATAAAATTGTAAGCGGGATTGGGGTAAACAAAATATCTATTTTCATCATTAAGGGTATTTACACCAATACAGGAGTTAATAACTACCAAAACATTTGCTGTTGCCGAACAACCATTAGCATCCGTTCCGGTAACCGTATATATGGCGTTTGAAACCAATGATGAAGACATTACAGCCGTGGGCGTTAATGCGCCAAAATTCCAGGTATATGTATTTGCCCCGGAAGCCGTTAATGTAAAACTTTGATTTTTACACACACTGGTTTTTGAGGCAACAGCCATAACTGTTGGCAAGGGAGCTACTACTAGCTGAAGCGAAAATTCAACTGGACAAAAAAGAGTTAAACTTGATGCCGTAGCACTTACAGTGTATGTTGTTGTATTACTTGGTGAAACAACAATTACAGGAACCTGCATTCCGTTTGTCCAAGTGTAGGTATTGGCACCAGATGCCGTTAATGTTGCTGAATTTCCTTTACAAATTAAAGTTGGAGCTGAAACAGTCAATTGCGGTGCAAATACGGCTACCTGAATGGTTTGAGAGGATGTACAACCCGCAGCAGTTCCGGTTACGGAATAAATAGTAGTTTGCTGGGGACTTACCACCACGGATGAGGCGCTTGATCCAGTTGACCAAGAATAAATTAAAGCGCCACTTACATTTAATGTAACTGAATTTCCCAAACAAATTATGGCACTTCCAGACTGCACGGTTAATGTTGGACTTGGAGATGTAACAACAACTTGATTTGCCCAAGACACACAGCCAAAAGAGTTACTTCCTGCAACAGAATACAATGTTGGTGCCAGGGGAGAAACACTTATTGTTGAGCCAGATTGTGCACCCGGGTACCAGTTATAGGATTGCGCGCCATTAGCTGTCATACTTACAGCAACTCCGGGACAAATAACCGAAGCGCTGGCCACAATATTAACTGTTGGCACCGGATTTGTTAATACTGCAACAGTTGCAGTTCCAATACAGGTTCCGTTACTTGCAGTAACTGTGTATATAGTATTTACACTTGGAGAAGCCACCACTGCCTGACCAATAGTTCCGTTAGGTAACCAGGTAAAACCAGTTGCCGCTGCCGCTGCCGTAAGCGATGTGGGATATCCTGCACAAACCAAAGAACTTGAAGCTATGGCATTAACTTGTAAGGGCGCAACCGTAACAGTTGTTAAAACAGTTGACGTGCCACAACCGTTTTGGCCTAAAAGCGTATAAACAGTTGTAGCATTAGGTGTAAATGTAACACCACTACTAATACCCTGATTTAACCATGTATAAGTTAAAGCACCTGTTGGTGTTAAAGCAACCGCCTGCCCTAAACATAATTGATTTCCTGTGGTATTAACCGTTACATTAGGAACGCCATTGCTTACAATTACAGTAATAGCAGCGTTTCCTACACAATTAGCCGGCGATGTTCCCGTTCCTTGAACCGTATAGGTTGTTGTAATGCTTGGACTTACTACTATACTCGAAGTGGTAGTATTTCCATTACTCCATATAAAATTAGAAATAGCATTTGTTGTTAATGTAACACTAGTACCTGCACAAATACTTGGTGCTAAGCTGTTTGTTCCTGAGCTATACACATTAACATTACATAGGCGGGTAATTACAATCATCCCATTTGCATTATTTGCGCCCGAAAGATTACTTTGATTAGTCCCATTATTAATAGACCCACCACCGCCAGCTTCAGGAAAATACGTTGTTCCTCCATGTGAACCTCCACCGCCTGAATATCCACCACCTCCACCACCACGACGATTATCCCAACTACTTGCACCGCCGCCGCCGCCAAAACCTCCATGCCCATACTGCGCACCGCCTGTTGCACCATTAACAAAAGCCAATCCGCCGGTTGGACCACCTCCGTTTGTACTTAACCCCCCACCACCGTCAGCATTTGAGCTGTTGCCACCACCGCCACCACCGCTTCCAGCAGTTCCTATATTACAATTTGCACCTGCACCGGGATTTCCATTTAAACTTACAGTCCCATCTGACAAACCCGTATAGGTTTGTGCCCACGAACCTCCTCCACCACCGGCAATTACCAATGGTGTATTGTTTGTATATGTTACAAAACTGCCACCGCCACCACCATACTGATTCGTTCCGGGACTTATTGGCGGAGCTCCTTGTTGACCGGGTAAAATATATAATACCGTTCCCGCAGCAAGGGTAAAATCACCTGCAATAACTGCACCCCTGCCACAATTGGTTCCATAACCTTTTGCGCCATAAGCCGTAATGCGATAGGCACTGGTTAAAGGAACAGTAAACGATTGTATTCCGCCATTTACTGTAACGGATCCATTTAAATTTGTAGTAATGTAAGTGCTATTGGTCATGGCTGCACTTGGACCAACCGATCCGGTAGCACCACAAGGTATAAACGTATAACTAACCTGTGCATTAAAAAATAGTTTTATAAATACAAAAACTAAAAAGAGTAAATGTCTTAAATTCATAATGCTTAATATTTGATT
>RFNG01000033.1 GCA_009927275.1 Sphingobacteriia bacterium
CGTAGCACCGCTCGAGTTCACATTCTTAGCCGATGCTTACTTTACAAAGCGCGGAATACGCGACAAAGTCGAGATTGTCTATGTAACCCCATTAGAGGGTGCATTTACTAAGCCGGTATGTTCAAAGCACCTTGGATGGATGCTCGATGAGCGAAAAATTACCCTCGAGCCTGATTTCGTTATCGAGCACATAGACGCCGAAACAAAGACTATGGTCTCCATGGATGAGCGCGAGATTCCATTTGACCTACTCGTAACTGTTCCAGTCAATATGGGCGCAGATTTCATTGCTCGCTCGGGTTTAGGCGATGAACTCAACTATGTTCCAACGAATAAATTCAACTTTCTCTCAGATAAGTTTCCTAACATATTCGTATTGGGAGATGCCTCAAATATCCCTGCCTCTAAAGCTGGCTCTGTGGCTCACTTTGCGATAGATCTATTCTCAGAGAACTTTGTTAACTATGTCAACGATCGACCTATGGAACATAGATTTGATGGTCATGCCAACTGCTTCATTGAATCCGGCAATCGCAAAGGCTTATTGATCGACTTTAACTATGAAGTTGAGCCATTGACTGGTCGCTTCCCAATTCCAGTTATTGGGCCGCTGCCATTATTAAAAGAGAGTTATTTAAACCATATTGGAAAGTTAGCTTTCCGTTGGATTTATTGGCACATCTTATTAAAGGGTCGCTATCTACCTATCCCGGCATTGATGTCAATGGCTGGTAAAGATGCGGTAATTAAAGAGAACAAGGAGAAGATAAATGCCTTCAATTGAGATCGCAGGCAAGCAGGTAACAGTTAACGATGAGGGCTTCATGACCGTCTATGACGAGTGGAGTGAAGAGATTGCGAAAGTTCTAGCTGCCCAAGTTGAAATCGAATTAACTCCACGTCACTGGGAGGTTATCCACTTTCTACGCGAGGACTATAAGAAAGAGGGAGAGTCATCGACCTCTCGTCACACGCAAACAGTAGGTGGCTTCCCGATTAAAGAGCAGTTCGAACTATTTCCAAAGAAACCTGCCAAGAAAATGTCGTACATCGCTGGACTTCCAAAGCCTAAGGGCTGCGTCTAAAGGAGAATGAAATGACTACACCTGCAATCGTCCCGAACTTTGGTGCCGACGACACTGG
>RFNG01000156.1 GCA_009927275.1 Sphingobacteriia bacterium
TGCATATTTCAGGGCATCGTGACCGCCCATTTCAAATCTATGTGACCGCGATTTCAAAAGATCGTGACCGGCGTTTCAACTCTTCGTGACCGATGAGGTGCGGAATGCTGGGGAGTAAACCTTACCCTTGTCGCTTTTTACCGAGCGACATCGATGCCCAAGGAAAAACTTCCCATGCGCAAAATCAGAGACGTTCTCCGATACCGCCACAACGCCGGACTGAGCCTCGATGCCATTGCTCGAGCGCTCAAGATCTCAAAAGGCGTCGTCGCCAAATATCTCCGCCTCGCCGACGATGCAGGTCTGAAATGGCCACTACCCGATGACCTAGATGATCAGTCCCTGGAGCGAATGCTCCGATCGCCCGCTCCACTGAAACCACCCACCTATGTCCGTCCGGATTTCGCCCATGTCCATCAGGAGATGAAGCGTGGAGGCATGACGCTTCAATTGCTTTGGGATGAGTATCGGTCGGGTGCCGAAGGTCGCTGTTATCAGTACACCTCATTTTGTACGCACTACCGTGACTGGACGCAGAAGCTACAGCTCTCCATGCGACAGGTTCACTTGGCCGGTGAAAAACTCTTCGCAGACTACGCCGGACAGACGGTCCCGATCGTTGATCATCGAACCGGTGAGATCAGTGCCGCATCTATCTTCGTCGCCACACTCGGAGCGTCGAACTACACGTTTGCCTGCGCAACACTCGGACAGACCAAGCACGACTGGCTTCAAAGCATCGAGAAAGCCCTTCAGTTCATCGGCGGTGTCACCGCCATGATCGTTCCTGACAATCCTAAGGCTATGGTGACGGTTGCTTGTCCCTTTGAGCCCGGTATCAATCGTTCAGCGGTCGAGTTCGCCGACCACTTCGGAACTGTCATTCTTCCTGCTCGCCCCGGGAGACCCAAGGACAAAGCCAAAGTTGAGAATGCTGTTCTGGTAGTTGAACGCTGGATCCTCGCTCGCCTTAGAAACCGCACCTTCTTCAATCTTCATGAGTTGAACGAAGCGATCGTTCCTCTCCTCGATGACCTGAACTCTCGTTCTTTCAAAAAACTTCCGGGATGCAGGAAGGATGCATACCTGTCGCTGGATAAGCCTGCACTGAAACCACTCCCTTCAGAACCATACGACCATGCGGACTGGGAGCAGGCAAAAGTGAACATCGACTATCACGTGGCTTTCGGAGATGCCTACTACAGCGTCCCCCATCAACTGGTTGGCCAAAAGGTCGATCTTCGTGTGTCGGCCGGCACCATCGAAATCTTTGCTCGAGGCAAGCGCGTCGCCAGCCATATGAGAGCAACCGCCAGGGGCGTCTTCAAAACACTCCCAGAACATATGCCGGCTGCCCATCGCTCACATGCCGAATGGTCTCCACAAAAGCTGATCCATTGGGGCAACACTATTGGCCCTTCGACCGGACGGCTCATCAGCGAAATCCTGACAAGGAACAAGCATCCGGAACAGGGCTACAGAACCTGCCTGGGACTGAAAGGCCTGGCGCGTAAATATCCGTCCAACCGTCTGGAAGCCGCTTGTGCTCGGGCCCTCAAAATCGGTGGGGTCCGCTACAGCACCGTTAACAACATCCTCAAAGCTGGCCTGGATCAGCAGCCACTTCCTGAGATGGACGACAAAGTCATCTCCCTGAACCACGCCAATATCCGTGGCTCCGGTTACTACCAGAAGAAATCCTGATCAGGAGGATCCCCATGCTTTTACAACAGACCCTCGATATCCTTCATGAACTGCGTCTACACGGCATGATCATCGCCTTGGAAGAGCAGCTCGCCAATCCTGCCATTGCTGCGCTCTCCTTCGAGGAGCGTCTCGGATTGCTCGTTGACCGGGAACGCACTCATCGGGAGAACAAACGCATCAAACGTCTCTTACGTGACGCCAAACTGAGGACCACACAAGCTTGTCTTGAAGACCTGCGCTTTGATGCATCGCGGGGCCTCGACAAACCTCTTATGGCAACCCTCGGTACCTGCCAATGGATCCGATCCCACCAGAACGTCATCCTCACCGGGGCCACCGGATGTGGCAAAACCTGGATCGCCTGCGCTCTCGGCAATACCGCCTGCCGTCAGGGTATCTCCGTGTATTACGTTCGCGCTCCCCGACTCTTCGAGGAGTTGAACGTGGCTCACGGGGATGGCACTTATGTGAAACGGTTACAGGCCATCGCGAAAACGGATCTGTTGATCATTGATGACTGGGGGCTTGCCCCACTCACGCAAAGGGATCGAACGGACCTTCTTGAGATCCTTGATGATCGTGTGGGATCTCGCTCCACGATCATCACCAGCCAACTTCCACCTGACCATTGGCACGCGTGGATCAACGATCCGACGCTAGCCGATGCCATCCTGGATCGCGTTCTTCACGCTTCACACCGCATCGCCCTCAAAGGCGAATCCCTTCGTCGCCGAAAGGCCTCAACCAAAGAAAAAGGAGACCTCCCATGACAGCCATTTCAAATCTTCATGACCGCCGTTTCACATCAACGTGACCGTTGAGTTTATGATTTAGCTCTCTCTAGCATTCCGCCCGGATCGGTCACATAAAAATGAAATGACCGGTCACAATCGCTGAAATACGCA
>RFNG01000051.1 GCA_009927275.1 Sphingobacteriia bacterium
GGATTAGGCAAGTAAAATACTGTGATTTTAACAGAATCGTGTTTAATGCAGCCCGCATTTGTTGAACCAGTAACTGTATACACCTGTGTGCTAGGAGGTCCAAAAGGAACACCATTGCTAATATTTCCGGAAAATGTATAACTGTTAGCCCCTGTGGCGCTTACTGCAACGGTATTGCCTTTACAAACGCCAGTTGAAGTTGCTGCTACGCTCAATGTGGGTAATGGATTAACAGATACATTAAAAACCGACGGTAATAGATTTTGACATCCCGCTGTACTGGTACCAGATACTGAATAACTGGCAGAAACAGTAGGCTGAAAAGCGGCACCGTTAAAAATTCCTCCGGTCCATGTGTAAGATTGTGCTCCTGATGCAGTTAATACAATACTATCGCCGGCACATACAAAGGGTTTTGAAGGCGTGATGGTTAGTACGGGTGCGGGATACACCGTAACTTGAATAGCAGCTGTATTGGTACAATTTTGTGTACTAGCACCCGTAACAGAGTATGTAGTTGAAACCGTTGGGTTAAATGGAAAACCATTGCTAATTCCACCCGTCCAGGTATAATTAGCTGCACCCGAAGCAACCAAAGTGATGGTATTGCCTTCACAAACGGCACCTGCTAAATTTACAACTGTTAAACTTGGAACCGGATACACGGTAATATTACGAACGGCTGTTCCCAAACAACCGGCACTGTTAGCACCGCTTACCGTATAACTTGTACTTAAACTTGGTGAAATGGAAATACTGGCAGTATTAAAACCTGTATTCCAAGTATAGGTATTTGCGCCATTGGCTGATAAGGTAATGGTTTTACCATCACAAATGGAGGTGGTAGGGCTGCTAATACTTAGTGTTGGATTAGTAAAAACGCTGATGGTTTTAACTGCAATATTGGAGCAAGATCCACTGGCACCTATAAGCGTATATGTAGTAGTAACACTGGGGGATATTGTAATGGAAGAATTATTTGAACCGGAATTCCAAGTATAGGTAGAAGCCCCGTTTGCAATTAGCGTTTGGCTTTGACCCACACACATTACGGATGGTCCTGAAATGGCTACGCCCAATGTTGCAGCAACAGTTACAACCTGAACCGCCGTAGAAGAACATCCGTTTACAGCAAGACCAATAACAGAATAGGTTGAAGTAACCGTTGGGCTAATGGCAATTGAATTTGAGGTACTAGCTGTATTCCAAGTATAGGTATTGGCGCCGTTAGCAATTAATACGCCTGACTGTCCAGTACATAAACCAGTAGCTCCAGAAATATTTACCGTAGGTGCCGGATTAACGTATATCATAACACTGGATGTGGATGTACATCCGGTAGAGTTGGTTCCAACAACGGAATAAATGGTGCTTACCATAGGAGCCACCTGTAAAACGCTTACCGTTGAATTGCCCAAACTCCAGGTATAGTTACTGGCACCTGTTGCCGTAATACCAGAAATTTGCTGTGCACAAACGCTGGCCGGATTTGGAGTTAACTGAATTGTAGGTGTGGGGCGAACTACTATAGAAATGGTCTGATCTCCAACACAGCCATTGGTGCTGGTGGCAACAACCGTATATACGATACTTGTAGCAGGGCTTACGCTTATACTAGCAGTATTTAAACCTAATGGATTCCAAGTATAGGTATTTGCACCTGCTGCCGAAAGGGAAAGTGTTGTACCCGAACAAATGGTATTTTGTGGCACCACACTACAGGTTAAATTACATTGGCATAATTTTAAAACAAAGGCATCTGAGGGATTTCCCCATGCATTTACAGCCGTTAAAGGAAAAACGGGTGAGCCCGGATCAAAATCTACAGTAGCCTCATACGGACCGGTGATGTAAACATTTTCGGAGGGATCAACGCAAATGCTACGTCCAATGTCATCTCCAAAACCACCTACCTTTCGGGCCCATTGAAATGAGGATGCCGAAGATAATTTTGAAATGAAAACATCATATCCCCCGGCACTTGTTAAAGCAATAACTGCATTGCCCGGGTCAAAGTCTACAGTTCCCTGAAAACACCCGGAAGTGTAATAATTACCGCTGGCGTCGGCATCAATTTTATAAGCAATATCCGAACCGGTTGAACCAAACTTTACCGTCCAATTAATTAATCCTGCGGGATCCAGTTTCCAAATATATGCATCGTCAGAACCAGCGGAAGAAAGATTAAATGTAGTTAAGGGACTGGGGTCAAAATCTACGGTGTTTTGAAATGAACCAACGTTAATAACATTACCGGAAGCATCTATTTTAACGCCATAGCCGATATCCCAACCTGCAGCACCAGCGCGTACAGACCAGGAATAATTTCCCAAATCGTTTAGCTTTACATTAAAAATATCCGATTGTCCAGCAGATGATAAATTGGCTGTGCCAATTCCGGGATCAAAATCTACTGTGCCCTGAAAATATCCGGTTACTACAATATTGGTAGATGCATCTGTGGCAAGTGCATAACCACGATCTTGATTGGTGCCGCCAATACGACGAGCCCAAACAAAATTACCCAAGCCGTTTAGTTTTGAAACAAATATATCATCAGAACCGGCAGATGTTAAATTATTGGTTCCGGCGCCTGGATCAAAATCAGCAGTCCATTGAAAATACCCCGTAGTTAATACATTACCCTGATTGTCTAATGTTATTCCAAAGCTTTGATCGTCGGCATTGCCTCCCAACCTGCGTGCCCATTGAAAAACACCAGAACCGTCAAGTTTTAAAACAAAGGCATCCGAAGTGGGACCACCACCGCCATTGGGCGCCGTTAACGGAAAAAAACCAGGACCCGGATCAAAATCTACATTGGTGCCCTGAAACGATCCGGTAACAAACACATTTCCGGAGTTATCTAAAGTTAATGCGAGACCATAATCATCACCCCAGCCTCCAATACGGCGAGCCCAAACAAAATTACCATTGGCATCCAGTTTGGAAATGTAAATGTCATTGCCACCTTGTGAAGATAAAAAGGAAGTGCCCAAACCTGGATCAAAATCGGCTGTGTTTTGAAAATAACCGGTAGTGTAAACGTTTCCTGATCCATCTACAGCTACAAAACGGCTTACGTCAACATTATTAGAGCCCATTGATTTTGCCCAGCGAAAATACTGCGCAGATACACTTTGGCTTACTATTAAAAAACATATGAGTACTTTAGAATACACAGACCTTAAATATAGGATATAACACTTTGGTCAGCAAATTATTTACTCAACATTTAAATGGTTTAACGCATTATTTTTAAAGCCTTATTTAAACAACAAAACAACAGTTTACTTTATTTAAGGTTTATCTATATTAAACAGATTGATATAATATTTTTTAATGGGCTTAATTAAATTGTATATTTGCGCTTCACAAAACGGTTCCGTAGCTCAACTGAATAGAGCATCTGACTACGGATCAGAAGGTTAGGGGTTTGAATCCCTTCGGGACCACTTAAAAATTAAAAGCCTTGTAAAACATATCACTTACAGGCTTTTTTTGTTTTTGAACCATAAAGCATTGCCAACATTAATAAAATTGAAGCAATGACAAAACCGACTAAACAATTAAATGAAATTGCCTGAAGCTTTTCCAAGGAGAATGTAAGTACTATCATTTGTCAATTATCAGCTATTATTGATTTATGTTTAAAAGCTGAAATAAGATTTTCGTTCGATAAAAATTATCAAAACGAATTCGCATTATTCATCAATAGTAAATACCCAGAATGGAATACTGAAGTTACAAACAGGGAGATAGAATCACTTGCTAAGGATGGTAAGCATGAAAATGCTGCTGACATTGGGAATAAAGCGATTTCATTAAAGAATTAAATGCACAAGCAGTTTAAACTTTCAAAATTTGAAACCGAAGATTGGTTCATACTAAAATCAGAAAGTGAGATGTTTTTTATTCCAACAAAAATTGGAGTTGTTGATAGTTTAATGAGCGAAAAAGCATATGAAAATAACGTTACATAACAGTGTGTGCCCGCAGGCCAATAAAATTAATTATTAAATTAGTTGTTGGTTTGTTGGCTGCTCAGGTTCACACCAACCGTTATGTGCAACACTAAAAGACAGATTAAACTATCAAAGGAAGTATTAGTCTAAAAAAAACATGAAAAAAATATTTACACAATTCATTTTGTTGATTTCACTATCCAATTGGGCTTTTGCTCAAACAAATATTTATGACAGTATTTTTGATGGTGGACGTTGGAGAACTTTTTTAACACATCTACCAACAGGATATAATACCTCTAATAATTATCCTTTGGTTTTAGCATTTCACGGTGGTGGTTTATTAGGTTATCAATCCATTCAATATCAATCTCGTTTATCGCAAAAATCAGATACTGCAGGTTTTATTGTTATATATCCCGAAGGAGTAAAAATTACAGGTAATAGAACATGGAATGCAGGTGGTTGTTGTGCACCATCAACCACACAAAATATTGACGATGTAGGATTTGTAAATGCTTTACTAAATAATTTATTTGCAAACAGACCTATTGATACAACTAGAGTTTATGCAACTGGCTTTTCAAATGGTGCATTACTATGTTATCGACTTGCGAAGCAGTTAACAAATCGCTTTGCCGCTATTGCACCAGTTGCAGGTAATCTAATGTATTATCCTTGGAATCCTTCAAGGTCAATTCCAATTATTAGTTTTCATTCTTATCAAGACCAAAATGTAAAATATTTTGGAGGTATTACAGTTGGAGCCACTGGAACATACTTTCCGCCTCAAGATAGCATGTTTAATATTATAAGCTCAAATTATTCTTGTGGCATTTTGAAAGACACGTTATTCCATAACACACATCAATATGACCATTTTAAGTATTCAAATTGTTCCTGTAACGCAGTAATAGAGCAATATGTAAGCTATGACGGGGAACATTCTTGGCCTGGTGGGCTTTCTTCAGGAACTGTAACTGTCAGTAATCAATTTAGTGCAACATATTTAATGTGGCGGTTTTTTCAAAATTATACCACTGACTGTTTAATAACTGAAATTGAAAATATCAACGAAAAAAATATTAAAATCGAA
>RFNG01000100.1 GCA_009927275.1 Sphingobacteriia bacterium
CCTTTATTTCCTTAGAATTGACAATAGAACAACCAAACTAGTGAAACAATGAAAAGAAAAGATAGCCCCTAACAGCGTGTACGGAATTTTGCCATGCCACAGGCCTACACAAGACCTCATCGCCATGCCCAAAAATTATTATAAAAAAAACAATTTTACATATGAAAACTAAAACCATACTTATAACTGCACTTGCACTACTTGGACTAACATTTACAACATTGGCACAAGTAACAAACAAAGCACTATGTACTGAAAGGGAATCTAAAAATAAAGATGGCGGTGACCCTATATTAATTAAAACGTGTTTGTATAAAAAGTACAAAACAATTTCAAGGGGCTATCCTGATTATAAAGGCCGGTATACATATGTGTATGAACTATATAAAAAGCAACCCAATGGAAGCTTTATACAAATAAAAAATGCAATGCTTTTTAACGAAACTAAAAATGAATTACTTTCAATTATTAATTCTAAAATTGAAACGGACTACGCGGCATTTGCGAATGATGCTGAAACCAAAGATTGTTTTGAAGGTGCTGCATTTGCACCATTTGAATTGGATCAATTAGGAATAGATTTTGATGCTGATAAAATTAATTTTAATGTAAGCTTTGGTTTAAGTGCGGCCTGCATGAGTGTTGACGGAACCACGGTATCATTTAATTTAGATGACATTGAAGCATACTTAAATAATTAAGTACTTATATAATGATTGAAATTATTTTGCCGAAACGCCAATAAAATAAGGGCTTTTTTGCAAACCTTTATACGGGCACTGAAAACTCACGTAAGGTTTCATTTAATGAGGTTTTTAAATCGGTGCTGGCTTTACGTTTACCAATAATTAATGCACAAGGCACGCTGTATGTGCCGGCAGCAAATGTTTTTTCACGCGAACCCGGAATTAC
Organism: Sphingobacteriia bacterium; assembly: GCA_009927275.1. Lineage (GTDB taxonomy): Bacteria > Bacteroidota > Bacteroidia > B-17B0 > Aurantibacillaceae > Aurantibacillus. The sequence continues at coordinate 913 of RFNG01000100.1, forward strand.
TACTGCATCGGGCGGTACAATACCGCGGTATTCGCGCGCTTCGCTTTGGCATACATCAATAATGGGTGTTGATTGTGTTAACACCACATTGGCACCCAAAACAGCTCCACGGCAAACCCTTACGCCTTCAACCACAATAGCTCGCGAACCAATAAAGCAATGGTCTTCAATAATAACGGGACTGGCCTGTACAGGTTCTAATACACCGCCAATACCTACTCCGCCACTTAAATGTACCTGTTTGCCAATTTGTGCGCAGCTGCCCACGGTGGCCCAGGTATCTACCATAGTGCCTTCATCAACATATGCACCAATATTAACATACGAAGGCATTAGTATTACCCCTTTTTGTAAAAATGAACCGTAGCGGGCCAGGGCTTGTGGTACAACACGTACGCCCAGTGACTCAAAATGATGTTTTAAGGGTATTTTGTCGTAAAATTCAAATGGACCGGATGTAATGGTTTGCATATGTTGTTGTGGAAAGTAAAGCAACACCGCTTTTTTAACCCACTCGTTAACAATCCAGGTATCACCCTGGGGTTGGGCCACACGCAATTGCCCTTTATCAAGTAAATCTATGGTTTGTGAAACGGCATTTTGGGTTTCGCTAAGTGCGCGTAATGCGGTATTTTCCCAAGCAGCATTTATTAAGGTTTCTAAATTGGACATACACAAAGTTCTATTTTATAAATATAATATTAATAAAGTTTTTGGATATTCGCCTTATGCAATAGTTAATGTCTTTTACTTATTGCTTATAATGTATAAAGTATGTAAGCCCAATGATTGAATTAGTTTAAGCACTTACGGGCTTTACTATTTAAAAAGGGTTTGTGCACGATCGGGACCCAATGAAACCAAATTAATGGGCACACCCACTGCTTGTTCAATAAATGCAATGTAGTGCAATAATGCCTCAGGTAAATCCGACCATTTTTTGCAGTGCGACACATCCTGGTTCCAGCCAGTAAGAGTTGTATAAACAGGCTCTATGGCTGCATCGAGTGTATAGGGCAGCCGGTCGCTGGTGCCCTGTGCGCTGTGGTAAGCTGTACAAACTTTAAGTTCTGACAAAGTATTTAACACATCTGCCTTCATCATCATAAGTTCGGTTACGCCATTTATCATAACAGCATATTTTAGTGCAGGGATGTCCAGCCACCCTGTTCTGCGGGCCCTGCCGGTAGTACTTCCAAATTCATTTCCCTGAGCTCGTATATGTTCGCCGGTAGCATCAAGCAATTCGGTGGGAAAGGGACCGCTGCCCACCCTTGTACAATACGCTTTAAAAATGCCCAGCACCTTATTGATTTGGCGGGGCGCAATGCCCAAGCCGCTGCATGCCCCGGCACACAGGGTATTACTACTGGTTACAAAAGGATAGGAGCCAAATTCAATGTCTAATAAACTGCCTTGGGCGCCTTCAGCCAAAATACGTTTTTTGTTTTTTACAGCATCGTGCAGTAACCATTCGGTATCGCATATTTGCAAATTTTTGATATAATCGATGGCATCAAACCATTCGCGCTCGGCTTCGGTAATTTCGCAAGGATAATTGTAAAAGCCTAAAAGTGTTTTATGTTTTTCTAGTAATTGCTGGTACTTTGCCTTAAAATCAGGTTCACAAATATCGCCCACGCGTAAACCATTACGTCCGGTTTTATCCATGTAAGTTGGTCCAATGCCTTTTAAAGTTGAACCAATTTTATGCTGGCCTTTGGCAGATTCACTGGCCGCATCAAGTAAACGGTGTGTGGGTAAAATTAAATGCGCCCGTTTGCTGATAAATAGATTAGATTTAAAATTAACCTGACGCGCTGTTAGGGCATCCAGTTCTTTTTTTAAAATAATGGGGTCAATAACTACACCGTTACCTATTATGTTTAAAACATGTTGGTGAAAAATGCCACTGGGGATGGTATGTAAAACATGTTTTTTGCCCTCAAAAACCAAGGTGTGTCCGGCATTGGGTCCACCTTGAAAGCGGGCCACAACATCGTACGACTTACAAAGCACATCAACAATTTTACCTTTACCTTCATCGCCCCATTGGAGGCCTAATAAAACATCTACCGACGGTTGTGTTAGCATATGTGGCGAAAATAAGGATTTAAGGGTGACCTTAAATAACGAGTTAAAAAGAACATATAAACACGGTTTACACCCCGATTTTAATACCTTTGGCTTGTGGGTATAACCATTGCAATTGACGGATACAGCAGCTGCGGAAAAAGTACACTGGCCAAAGCCCTGGCAAACCGCTTGGGATATCGTTATATTGACACCGGTGCCATGTACCGAGCAGTGTGTTGGCATGCCGTATCGCAAGGTTTTTTTAAGGGGATGGTTTTAAATATTAATGCATTGATAGCCGCATTACCCCAGATTGATATAGAATTTAAATACAATGCCGTGCGCAACGGCTCTGAAGTATATTTAAACGGCCAAAACATAGAGGCTAACATCAGAACGCTTGAAATAAGCAATTTGGTTACACAGGTAAGTAAATTGCCCGAAGTACGCCGAAAAATGGTTGCCCTGCAACGCGACATGGGTAAACAAAAAGCAATTGTTATGGATGGTCGCGACATAGGCTCGCACGTATTTCCAAATGCCGAGCTTAAAATTTTTATGCAGGCCGATATGCAGGTTAGGGCGCAACGCCGTCTGCAAGAACACCAGCAAAAAGGTGAAAATGTAAGCTTGCAAGATATTATTGATAATTTAAAATATAGAGACCAAGAAGATATGAACCGAAGTGAAAATCCGCTTATTAAAACCGCAGATGCTTTTATTTTGGACAATACGTTTTTAACCCGTGAGGCGCAGCTGGATTTGATTTTAAATGAACTACATAAGCGCCAACTGATGTGAATTGTAAAGTTAAATTGCTGTTACAATTAGGGGTGTTTTTAATTACGCTACAATTTTCTACAGCACAAATACAACCTACGTTTAAAATACAGGGTCGCTTTTGGGTGTTAAGCTCACGCTCACAGGGTATATTAAATGGTAAAACGTTTTATGAGGTGCCGCGACCTTTAGCCCACGGAACCCTGCTGTTTATTTTAAATACGGATACTTTTAAAGTGCAAAGCAACGCTGAAGGATTTTTTACAGTTTTTTTAAAACCTGGTATTTACAACATATTAAACCAAGAAGTTAAAAACTATAAAACACCTATGCCGCGTATTGAACCTTCATTTATAAACCTTAATGCAGACATAGACACAGTACAGGTAAAAATACATTATCATGTAAATGGCAGATAAAGCTGGTATGAATTTTATTTAGCGCGTTATTTAAATCATGTAAACAATAAAGCATTAATTAAAAACCAATAATTTAGAAGATTACGATTTTATTATAAAGACTGTTTTAAATTATACCGCTATAACCGAGTATAAGCTAGCCCGGAAGGCATCGCCCTAATTATATTATTAATGTTATTTTTTTATTTGGGCCTTACCGCTGTGCGGTCGCCGTCTTGCGGGCTTCACAGGTTCGGTTTTTTAACCTAACGGTTAAAAGAACGCT
>RFNG01000138.1 GCA_009927275.1 Sphingobacteriia bacterium
GTAATTTTAGCGCGACAAGTATACCTGGCCCGATAACTTTTTAAACTCTTCTTTAGAAGTTGATACCTCCATTATCCACTGGTAAATTCCTTGCTCCAATTCATTTCCGTTTAATGTGCCATCCCAAAAATCTGTTTCGTCACGAGAGCTAAAAATCAGTTTTCCAGAGCGGTTATATACAAAAATTTTGTATAAACGTACGCCATTAACCAGTGGCTTAAATACATCGTTTAACCCATCACCGTTTGGTGTAAAAACATCGGGCACATATACATGATAATCTTCTAAAACCTCTATGTTTTTTGTAAGCGTATCCGAACATCCTAAATCATTAACCGTAATTAATGTTACAGTATTTATTCCGGCATTTTGAAAGGTGTGCATGGGAGCTTTTTGCGTAGATTTTGCAATGGGATTTTTAGAAAAATACCATAAGGATTTAACAATGTTTCCTTTAGTTAAGTTAGTAAACGAAACCTCATCTACAAGAGCCTCCGGAGATTCAGGATAATGAGAAAATGCCGTTTGGGGTTTTGGCCAAACTTGAATAACAAAAGAAGCTGTATTGCTACAGCCATTTTGAATATCAAAAAAGTTGCCGACAACAGAATGATTTCCGGGTTTATTAAAACAATAATTAAAAGAGGATTGCATTAGTGCTGTGTTATTATCAATATCCCAAAACACACGAATTGAACTGGGATCATTCGTGTTAGAATTAAAATTATATTTACCACAAAGAGGGACACAACCAGTCATTTTGTCTCCTACAAGTGAGCCGTATGGTAAAGGTAAAACCTGTATTTTTTGAGTACGATATACTGAACATCCATTCGTGTCAATTGCAGTTAATGTAAAGTCACCAGAAAATTTAAAATCATTTATCCGAAGAACAATGGAATCTCCAAAATAACTTGAACCCATTGGTGTTGACCATGAGATGCTTTTAATATCCTTTACTTTAATTGAAACCGTTGAATTTAGACAAACTCTATAGTCGGGATAGATTAAAATGTTT
>RFNG01000041.1 GCA_009927275.1 Sphingobacteriia bacterium
GGTCATCGGTTCGACTCCGATATTCTCCACTTTTTTGACCGTAATGGTCTGTATAAATCTTAAACATATCAGCAAAGCATTTTCAGGTTCTTGGCTTTTTAAAGACCTGAATATTGAATTTGCACAACCATCCCATTGGGTAGTTCTTGGCGCAAACGGTTCAGGAAAATCAACGTTACTTTTAATGCTTTGCGGATTTATTAAACCCAGCTCTGGTCAAATTACGTGGACGCAGCATTCCCAGCAGTTGTCTGAAGAAGCTATACCGTTAAATATGGCGTATTGTACACCCCAATTAATGTTAGACGAGCAGCTGACCGTTAAAGAACAGGTAGAATTTTACTTTAAGTTTAAACCTTTAAAATGTAACGAAAGTATAACAAGTGTTATAACAAATGCCCAACTGTACAATCATCGCAACAAAGCGGTCCATGAATTATCCAGCGGATTAAAACAACGTCTTAAACTGGCGCTTGCATTCTGTTCAGACACACCTGTTTTATGTTTAGATGAACCTACCAGCCACTTAGATCAATCAGGTATCACTTGGTATACAGAGGCCTTACAAAAATATTCTCAAAACCGAATACTAATTGTAGCATCAAATCATAACCCCAGTGATTTCATTGCTAATTCAGCAGTTATTCAACTTTAAGGAATTTGAATACTGGACGTTGTTACTGCAGCCATATTAAACCAACCTACAGCCTTTAAATTTGTTGTTTTTGGTGTAATAATATTAGTGCGTACGTTTTCGGGTGTTTGCGCAAAAAGTCCGCCATTACTGATTTGATTGCGCGCCTGAAGTAAAAACAAATAACAATCTTTAGAAATGGAATGAATTTCAACATGGCAACGGTCTTTGGGGTAATATGTTTTAAAAGCCAAAAAAACACTAGGCGGTGTAAATGCATTTGGTGGCCCAAAAGCCAGCGGCACCTCCCCATTTGTTCCGTCAATACTTAAATTTATATCGGAAACATCTTGAAAAAGCGTGTCATTACGCCGGGTTTTTATCCAATAATAATCATTTAATAAACCGGTTGAATCTTTTGCCCATAGTCTGCAAGCATAGCGTTTGGTAGTTAATGTGGGCTGTGAAAAGGAGGGTGGTATAACTTCAAAATTCACGCTGTCAATACCGGCAGAACGCCTTAATACAGCCTGTGCCTTGTATAAATTAGAATTATGAGTTATTTCAAGACTATAAAGGGCGTTAAGGTCACCAAAGGGTTGCGTGGCATCTGGTGTGTAAGTATACTCGCCTTGGGTTTGCATTATAAATGGAACCACAGCACCTGTTTTTTCATTTCGTATTAAAACCTGAGCGTTTAATACGGGTGTATTTTTTTGATCAGAAAAAAATGGACTGCTAAAACTCAAACGTATACGTTGAGTAGTAGCAGTATTGTTAATAAACGCATCAACAACAAGTAATGTTGCGCCTTTGTCTAATTTAACTTGAACGGGATCTTCACAAGCGAGCAAAACCCCCAATAATAAAAAAGAAATCAGTTGTTTCATACTAAAATGAAAAATTATAGGTAATAGCTGGAACAATAGATCCAACAACTGAAAACCGGATGGCTTCGGTTTGCTGTGGATTGGATTCTTTTGCTTGAAAGAAAATACTAAATGCATTTCTACGGTTGTAGGCATTGTATGCACTTATAACGATATGTTGTTTATAGCGGCGGTATTCATTTTTCTTAAAGTGGTAAGTAAGTCCTAAATCAAGCCGATGATAAGGTGTAATGCGGTAGTTGTTACGTAAATTATCGGTGTTGTATGGAATGATGTAATTTTGTATTTCAATTTTGGCATTTGGAAACGTAGCAGGTACACCACTGTAAAAAACAAATGTTGCAGAAGCACTTAAACGTTTATTAAAATCGTAACTAGAGTTTACATTTAACATGTGGGTGCGGTCATACCGGCTTAAAAACCAGTTGTCATTACTTATGCCACGCATCAAACGTTCTGTGCGGCTTAAAGTATAACTTACCCAGCCTTGCCAGTCACCTCTATTTTTTTTAATATAATATTCTATGCCATAAGCCCGTCCAAGGCCTAAGATGAGTTGATTTTCAATGGTTGGATTTATAAATAAATCGGCATTGTCAATATAGTCAACTTGGTTTTGAAAATACTTATAATAAACTTCTAATGAAGTTTCAAGCGTTTGATCTCTAAAATTATGAAAGTAACCCAATGCAACTTGATCCGAAATTAAAGGCTTTAAATTTCTGCTGGCCAAAGTGTAGATATCTAAAGGCGAACTGGATGCCGTATTATTTATTAATTGTACAAATTGCGACATGCGGTTGTAACTGAATTTTAAAGATTGCCTGTCGTTTCGAATATAATTTAAACTCAGGCGGGGCTCAGGTATAATATATTGTTTAATAATTTCACCAACGGCGTAACGGGTTTCTGAGTCTAACGGCCGCGTGGTATTTGGAAGCGTATCTCTAAACGTATACGCCGTGCCTTTACCAATATATTGAAACAGCGTTACACGCAAGCCGCATTCTGTTTTAAAATGTCCGCTAAATGCATGTTCTTTACTAATAAATGCGGCATGTTCAAACCCATATTTAGAATCTGCCAGGTAGGATACGGTATTAGAGCCGAAATTACCAATTGCATCATAGGGTAAAAAATCATAAAACATCGATTGCACCCCCATTCGTAAAATACTGGAATCGTTTTTAAGGTATGAAACTTCTGATTTTAAACTGTAATTGGTAATCAAACTATTCCATTTAAACGACTGATCATCGGAGTTGCGACCAAATTGCAATAAATAATTATAATCGCTGTAAAATGCAGTTGTGCGCCATACCCATTTTGAGTTAAAAACATGATTCCATCGTAGCGAAAGCGTTTTGTTGCCCCAGTCAAAACTAAAAATGGAAGCTCCAAATACATCGCGTCCAATATAGCTACTTAGTGTTATGGTATTTTTTGGATTAATCATCCAATGCGCTTTGGCAGTTAAATCATAAAAATAAAACGTTGTGTTTTTTAAGGGGTTTTGTTCGGGCACAAACGGTTTTACCAAGGCATCCAGATAACTGCGTCTTAAGGCAATCAGTATTCCGGCTTTGTCTTTAATTAAGGGCATTTCAATACTGATACGGCTAAATACAGTTCCAATTCCGCCATTAACGGTGGGCCGTTTTGCACTGGATTCTTTCATGCGCACATCTATTAAAGACGATGCGCGTCCTCCATAGGCAGCAGGTATACCGCCCTTGTAGAGTTTTACATCTTTAACGGCATCCGGATTAAAGATTGAAAAAAATCCAAACAAATGAGAAGAGTTGTAAACCGGAGCATCATCCAGGAGTATTAAATTTTGATCTGAATTTCCACCTCTAACATTTAAGCCTGAGGCGCCTTCGCCCATGGTGCTAATTCCGGGTAACAGCTGCAAGGCTCTCACAATATCTACCTCACCAAGTAATGCAGGAATTTTATTAATTTGTTTAATATCAAGTTTAGCAACAGACATTTCTGTGCTTTTTAATTGTCGTGCGGGGTTTTGATCTTGAATTAAAACTTCATCTAATTCATTTAAAACCGGCACCAATGCAAAATTCTGTAATGTATTTTTTTTAATCTGCATGGGCACATTTATAGATGCATAACCCAAGTATTGTACTTGAAGCGTGTAATTACCAGCTTCTAATTTTAAAAGGTAACGCCCTTCTGCATCAGTGGTAACCCCGAGTGAACGCTCACGAATTGAAATCAAGGCACCAATAAGCGGTTCTCCGGTTTCAAAATCTGTAATTTTTCCACGACATAACACCTGTGCTTCAAGAAAAAAATTAAATAGTAATAGTGTTAAAGTTAAAATACGAATCATGTTCAAGTACGTAACAAAGTATCTAGCAATTGGTTGGTGAATTTAAAAACTAAAAAATATACAAGGGTCCAAGCAATAACCGATACACTCATGTAGGTGATAATTTTAAAGTTATTTTTATAAAATTTTTTTGCAATTAATGTGCCCAGCGGAATGGATAGCACTAGCGGGCTTACTAGTGATAAACCTAGCAAACCAAAACGCGTTTTGGTTTTAATAACCCAGCGCAGGTAGGTTCTGATATAAATACCCTTTTGGCTTTTTGAGCGCACGGCCTGCACCGTTTTAACAATTAAAGAACTGAGGTAGGTAAAAACAATACTACCGCTAATACCGGCAAAACCACAGCATAAAAAAACCAACAGGGGGTCATGAGCAAAAAAAACCAAGGCTGCCGGTATACCCAGTTTGCCAGGTAAAACCGCACAAAGTAAAAACACCGAAATTGCACCTGAAGTGTACATAAATAGCAAAAGTAGTACAATGCACAGGCTTAAAAGTTCATGAAATGCGAATTGGGTATTATTTTATGTATTTTTGTGACCGAAAAAATTGCCTATGTCTCAAACTGCGCAACACAACAGTATGTTTGAAGCCGTTCTGGCCCGTCTCGATACTGCTGCAAAACTAATGAATCTCAACCCTGAGGTTGCTAACATTTTAAGAAATCCTGCTCGGCAGGTAAAAGTAAGTTTACCCGTAGTTATGGACAATGGCTCCATACGTGTATTTGAAGGATACCGCACTGTGCACAGCACACACCTGGGCCCAAGCAAAGGAGGAATTCGCTACGCTATGGATGTAAATGCCGATGAAGTTATGGCATTAGCTGCTTGGATGACTTTTAAATGCGCTGTTGCCAATTTGCCATACGGTGGGGCAAAAGGAGGTATTCAGTTAGATCCACGCGCACACAGTGTGGGCGAACTTGAGCGCATAACACGTGCTTATGCCTTGGCCATGAAAGATGTTTTTGGGGTTAACCGAGATATTCCAGCACCCGATATGGGTACCAGCGGTCGTGAAATGGCCTGGATATTAGATGAACTTAACAAAGTTAATGGAGAAGATGCGCCCGGAGTTATCACAGGTAAGCCCATATCTATTGGAGGATCGCTTGGGCGTGATGCGGCTACCGGACGTGGTGTAATGATTAATACATTATGTGCACTTGAAAAAATGGGCATTACAGCAAAAGGTGCAAAAGCTGTTGTGCAAGGTTTTGGAAATGTTGGGGCGCATGCGGCTCGCTTGTTATCTGAGCAGGGAATATGCGTAGTGGGTATCGGTGACCATACAGCTTCTTATTATAATGCCAATGGTATAGATATTACAGCTGCAATTGCATATACAAATTCAAACAATAAGGTTTTAAAAGGATTTACAGGCGCCACAGAAATTCCTGCCGACCAGTTGCTGATTCAAGCCTGTGATATTTTAGTTCCTGCTGCTCTTCAAAATGTTATTACATCATCAAATGCAGATGCAATAAAAGCTAAACTAATAGTTGAAGGTGCAAATGGACCAACAACGCCAGAAGCTGACCCTATTATAAATTCTAAAAAAATAATTTGCGTGCCTGATATACTTGCTAACAGTGGAGGCGTAACGGTAAGTTATTTTGAGTGGGTACAAAATAAAGCTGGGTATTATTGGCCTGAATCTGAGGTAAATTCAAAACATGATTTAAAAATGCGAGAGGCTTTTGAACAGGTTTGGGCAGCATCTCAAAATTATAAAACCAGCCTTAGAATAGGCGCTTATATTGCTGCATTACAAAAAATAGAGCAGGGCGTACGCTTAAAGGGCGCGTATTAAAATTTGCTTTTTAGCAAAGAAAATCGAACGTATCTCTTACGTACTATTTTTATTATATTTGATTAATGGATTTTTTTATCTGTATTAGCATTGCATACCTTATAGGGATCCATTCCGTCTGCTGTTTGGATTGGGAAATGGTTGTACCGTATTGATGTGCGCGACTACGGCAGTGGAAATGCCGGCGCCACCAATACCTTTCGCGTTTTGGGTAAAAAAGCAGGAATTCCAGTGTTGTGTATTGATGCGGCTAAAGGTTTTTTTGCTGTTTACTGCATTAACGGGTTTAACACCTTGTCCCAGTACTATCCGTACATTCAAATTTTAGCAGGAATGGCGGCTTTACTTGGGCATATTTTTCCAATATTTGCTCAATTTCGTGGCGGTAAAGGTGTTGCCACGCTTTTAGGGGTTGTTTTGGCCTTACAGCCTGTTCCCTGTTTATGTTCCATTTTGGTGTTTTTAATAGTGTTACTTATAGGTCGTATGGTATCATTAGCCTCTATTATTGCCGGTGTTACGTATCCCATTATTTTACACGTTGGATTTCATAACAATAATCCTGCACTATCTTTATTTTCGTGTTCAGTGGCTATTTTACTGGTATTTACACATCGAAAAAATATAAAACGAATTCTTCGCCGTGAAGAGCATAAAATCCAACGTTTTAATTTCAGAAAAGGCTGAATTATTGTGTGGCGCATAATTAGTACGTGGGTATTGTTTATAATTTTTGCTCTTAATGTAAATGCGGCCGAATTACCCTGTAAAGACGTAATTTACCGATCTCAAATAAAAACGTTACAACTTATAAATCCTCATACCCCGTATGCATTACCCGTAATCTCATTACAATCCTCTAACGATGTTTTAGAATTAAGTTTTGATGACCTGGACGGGGATTTTAAAAATTATACGCTAACGTTTCTTCATTGCAATGCCGATTGGACCCCCAGCAATTTAAAAACAGGCGAATTTTTAGATGGTTTTTTTGAGTTTAATATTGTTACGTATTCTTTTTCGGTTGGTACGTATCAAAAATTTACGCATTACAAAGTACAGTTTCCATCTGCATTGCCGCAACAATTTACACGCTTTAAATTAAGTGGCAATTACATGTTATTTATTTTTGAAAACGGTGATGCAGAGCAGCCGGTGCTTAGTAAACGGTTTATTGTAACCGATGCCAAAGCGGCTATACAATGTAGTATTCGCCAACCCGTTTCTAATACCAAAAACGGGGGCCAGCAGTTGGAGCTTACTATAGATTTAAACGCATCTTCCATTGCAAATCCAGCGCGCGATGTACATTTAACCGTTGTTCAAAATAACCGCTGGGATAATATGGCACAGCAAATTCAGCCACAATTTGTGCAGGCCAACCGATTAACGTATCAGTTTAATAACGATCTTATTTTTGAAGGCGGTAACGAATACAGGCCATTGGATATTCGCAGTATACGATTTCAATCACCCCAAATACAAAAAATGTACCGTGACGAACAGCATATCATGCATGCTGAACTTTTTACCGACGAATCGCGTGCCGTGAAACCGTATTTATATTATGCAGACATTAATGGTGCTTACACATTGTATAACCGTGATGCGATCGATCCACAATCGGTACTTGAAACCGATTACGTAATTTGCAAATTTTCTTTTCGTGCGCCAGAATCTTCAAGTTCATTTTTTTTATCTGGAAATATAACATCATCTGGTTTAAACAGCCGCATTCCTTTATACTATAACTCTAAAAGCGGCCATTACGAAACTGAGGTTTTGTTAAAACAGGGATTTTATAATTATATATACACAGACGCCAAGGGGTCCTCATATAATACGGAAGGTTCATTTTGGGATACAGAAAATGAATACACGCTAATTGTATACTACAGGCCTTTCGGTACTTATTTTGATCAGGTTATTGGATTAGTAAAATGCAATAGTTTAAAAGCGCGTTAATTATTTAATGCGATTTGGATTAGACTTTACAAAGGCTTGCCATCCGCTGTAGGATTTTGATTTTAAACTAGCAGTATGTTGATAAAAATGACACAACGCAACAGCAAGAGCGTCACTTGCGTCTAATACTGTGGGTGCGGGATACTGTAAAATGTTTTGTATCATCGCAGCAACCTGTTCTTTACTGGCATTGCCGTTTCCTGTAATACTCTGTTTAATTTTACGTGGAGCATATTCGGTAACGGGTAGTTCATGTTGTAAAGCAGCGGCTATGGCAACGCCTTGAGCTCGGCCTAATTTTAACATAGACTGTACATTTTTACCAAAAAACGGAGCTTCTATAGCGAGTTCATCGGGATGGTATTTTAAAATTAGCGTATTTAAATATTCAAATATTTTTTTTAAACGCAGCGGATGTGATGTTTTTGAATCCAGTTTTAAAATACCTGCTTGTAATACTTTGGGGTTAGGCAAACATGAAATTAGTCCATATCCCATTACCAAGGTTCCCGGATCTATACCCAATATAATACGCTCTTTGGCAATCAATTAAAATGTATTTTTAAATGTGCTCATACGCTTCAAAGGTAAACGATTATGGTGGATTATTTTAGGGATAGTTTTGGGCATGGTAGCCGTTTGGACCATTTACAAAAAACTTTCACAGGATATAACACAAGATTCATGGCGTCTGCTACTAATCCGTTGTCAAAATCCACACACATTGATTTTACTGGCCTGTGCCGGTTTATTAATGCCATTTAATTGGGGTTTTGAAGCTGTAAAATGGAAAATGTGCCTATCACAGGTACAGTATTTAAATTTTAAATCTGCGTTAAAAAGCGTTTGTAGCGGCATATTTACAGGGTTTTTTATACCCGGACGATTAAGTGAATTTTTAGGAAAAATCGAATACATACAGGTTCCGCATAAAGCATCAGCAATTGCACTTCATGGAATATTGGGTCAAATACAATATTTAATAACATTGAGTATAGGGTGTTTGGCATTTCTATTAAATGGGTATCCAATATCTCCATTAAGTATTGGCATGGGCCTGGCTTGTATTGGCGGTTCTGTTGCACTGCTCAGTATTTTATTTAAGTATCAACATGTGTTTATTAAACACCTCCAACGATTTTTCCCTAATCAGTCTGCATTACCATCATTTGTAATGCTTTCAACGTTACAAGTACGAAACATTATTGGCGTATCGGTATTGCGTTATATTATTTTTAGTTTACAATTGGGGCTGGTTTTATGTGCGTTTATACCACAAAATGCCGTTACCGATTTAATATATAAATTACCAGTATATTTTTTAATAACATCAACCGTGCCCATGATTAGTATTTTTGAACCGGCCATTCGAAGTTATTTATTGCTTTTTGTTTTTCAACAACAAAGGGGATACACTCTTGAATTATCACTAGCGGTGGTTTTAATATGGGTGCTCAATTTAATTATTCCGGCAATTTATGGGTATGTAGCATTATGGAAACAAAAACTCAAATAACATGACGTTTTGGTATGTATGGGCATTAATGGTAGTACTATGCTATTGTATTTTTTTACTTTATTGCTTGGCACATACTAACGCCATGCCTTTAATTAAATCCAAGCGTATTTCAGATGGGCCCCATTTGGCAGTACTTGTTTCCGTATATAATGGCGAAAAAGTACTGGGCCCCATGTTTGAATTTTTAAGGCATCAAAATTATCCCCCGGAGTGCTGGACGCTTTTTATCACTGATGATGGCAGCTCAGACGATACCTTTAATTGCATATTAAAATTAAAAGCTAAAATGCCATGTAGTGTGGTTGTATTTCAAAATTTAAAACCTGCAGGCAAAAAGTATAATATTCAGTTTATGGCCGAACGCGTTACGAGCAAATGGATTTTAACTCTTGACAGTGATGGATTTTCAAAAAATAACAAGTTTTTAAAATCGCGTGTGCATTATGCAGAAACACAAAATTTAGATTTTTCGGCGGGTGCAATTACTTATACAAGCGGAGCGTCCCGGCTTCTGTATCATTTTCAAAGTATTGAACATGCCGTTTTGCATGTATTAACCCATTCTGCATTTAATTTTAAAAAGCCGTATTTATGTTCTGGTGCCAATTTGTTATATAAAACTGATATTTTTCAAAAAGTAGGAGGGTTACGTTCACATATGCAATAAGTTCTGGAGACGATGTTTTGTTATTAAATGCGTTTAAAAAATATGGAGCAAAAATGGGCTTTGATGCGCAAGAAGCATCGCAAATTAAGGTACTAGCCCCGCATACATGGCGCCAGTTTTGGAAACAAAAAATACGTTGGGCGTCAAAATCAAAATACAATTCAAATCTGTATAACCTTTTAATTGCATCTACTGTCTGGATGACATCGTTAATTGTTTTAATTTTACCCTACATGCTGTGGAATTCGGAACATAGACAAATGGTTTTTTTGCCTTTGCTAATTAAAATGGCTATTGAATTTGTTATTTATCGAATATACTTATACAAGCAAAACATTCACTATACATTCAGTTTAACACCATTTTTGGTTTTGGCAATTTATCCGCTATATGTGCTGATAATTGGTTTTGTATCAATGCTGAGCCCAGTAACTCAAAAAGTAGGCCCCGGTTGGTAAAATGACAATTTTAAAATTATTTAAGTCACAATTTTGGCGTCAGTTTTGGCCAGTCCTTGGGCTTGGTTTTATTACACTAACATTAGTTGTAGCACTTTTTGCCCATTACATTGCTCCAGACAAAAGTACCTATGCCAGCGTGCAGCATACGGCATTAAGTTTGGCTAAGCCGGGAACCGGATATTGGATATTTTATAATGCTAAAGCCGTTTCTACAGATAAAACCAAATCTGGCTCAATGCCATTTCAAGATACGAGCATCACTATAAAGGATTTTAAATTTACAGATACTGCATTTTATTACCATGCCTTTATGCAACCTGAGCAATGGCAAAGCATACCACTACCAAAAGCTGTATTTGGCAATCGGTTAAAGGCGTTTACATACGACCGAATAAACTCTATATACACCATTACATTACATAAACGCATTAAAACCATTTCATATTCAGCAAGCACACTGCAGCAAACTTTAACAAAACATCAATTAAAGCATTTTGTATTTATTTTAGGCTCTGACAAGCTAGGACGTGATTATTTAAGCCGATTAATTTTAGGCACGCGTGTCAGTTTAGGCGTGGGATTAATTGCAGTAGGCGTATCCATTGCATTAGGTTTATTTTTAGGGTCCTTGGCAGGTTTTTATGGAGGGTGGTTAGACGCCCTAATATCTTGGTTTATGAATGTTGTTTGGAGCCTTCCCACCATTTTATTGGTTGTATCTATTTCTTTAGTGCTAGGAAAAGGACTGTTTCAGGTGTTTTTGGCCATAGGTTTAACCATGTGGGTTGATACCGCCCGTTTGGTTCGCGGCCAAATTATGTCATTAAAACAACGAGAATTTATTGATGCTGCAAAGGTTTTAGGCTATTCGGATGTACGCATAATCATACGCCATATTTGGCCTAATTTATGGCCTGCACTTTTAATTTATGCTTCTGCAAATTTTTCTACGGCAATATTAACTGAGGCCGGATTAAGTTTTTTAGGTTTGGGGGCACAACCACCCATTCCATCCTGGGGCGAAATGATTAGTGCGCACAAAGGGTATATGCTATTAAACAAAGCATATCTTGTATTTATTCCGGGAATTGCAGTTAGCTTGCTGGTTTTAAGTTTTACATTAGTAAGTCAAGGCATACGCAATGCCTTAGATCCTAAGTATAAAAATCAAAAGCCCATTCCATAAAAAAACCCAACACGGGTTGGGTTTTGTTGCCCGAGCTGGATTCGAACCAACATAGTCAGAACCAAAATCTGAAGTCCTGCCATTAGACGATCGGGCAATGGTTGGCAAAAATAATAAATTAAATGAAATTATAAGCTTTTTAAATGTTCTAATTGAAGATTCAAATTTTGAATTTTAAGTGTAGCATCCTCTAATTTTTTTCGCTCTAATTCAATTACTTCAGGTTTAGCATGTGCAATAAATTTTTCATTTTTAAGTTTGGAATCCGTACGCTGTAAAAAATCTTGTAAATGCTCTAATTCTTTTTGAATACGTGCTGTTTCAAAGCCGTTATGGGTTATGTTATTTAAATGTAAACCGCAAGGCATGGTTTCAACTTGAAACGTATAAACACCTGCACTTAATGTATTAACTCTATGTATAGCATCTAAATTACCAAGTTTTTGAATTAGATTTAAATCAAGCGGCAAACTACCATCACATTCAGCAGTTAAAGCTAGTTTTGGCGAAATCTGATGTTGCGCCCGTAAGTTACGTACTTGTAAAATAAAACTACGATTGCATTCAAACCTGTTAATTGTATTTATGTTGTATTCATTAGGTATAGGCCATTTTGAGATGGTTAGTGCTTGGTTTGCATCACGAGGTTTTAACATGTGCCAAAGCTCCTCGGTTATAAAAGGCATCCATGGGTGTAACAGCGTTAAAAGGATTTCAAAAAAGTTATGTGTACAATCTATAGTCTGTTGCGCGAGTGGCTGTGCCGTACCATTACTAAAATGGGGTTTAATGGCTTCTAAATACCAGGCGCAAAAATCATCCCAAATAAGCTTGTATATACACATTAAGGCATCGGATATTTTATACTGACGTAATAAATTATCTATCTCTAACATTTGCTGAGATAAACGTTCCTTAAACCAGTCAATAGCCTCTAGTGCAGCAGCCTCTGGTGTAATTACAGTATCGGCTTTAAAGCCCGAAATGAGTTTAAACGCATTCCAAATTTTATTACAAAAATTTCGTCCCTGTTCAATTTGGCCAATGTCAAATAAAATGTCATTTCCTGCTGGCGCGCTTAGTAAAATTCCCATTCTAACGGCGTCAGCACCGTATCTGTCAATAAGCTCAAGAGGATCAGGCGAGTTGCCTAAACTTTTACTCATTTTTCG
Source organism: Sphingobacteriia bacterium (assembly GCA_009927275.1). GTDB lineage: Bacteria > Bacteroidota > Bacteroidia > B-17B0 > Aurantibacillaceae > Aurantibacillus. The sequence continues at coordinate 12,663 of RFNG01000041.1, forward strand.
ACGTTGTTTATCTCTAACAATTCCGGTAAAGTATACGTTTTTAAATGGTTTTTCGCCCATCCATTCATAACCTGCCATAATCATGCGGGCAACCCAGAAAAAAATGATATCCGGAGCGGTAACTAAATCCTGAGTAGGGTAATAATATTGTAATTCTGATTTTGTAGATTCTGTATTTTTAAATCCATCAAATACACTAATGGGCCAAAGCCATGAGCTAAACCAGGTATCAAGCACATCTTCATCTTGTGTTAATGCATCCGGTGTTTCATTAAATTGTGTAGCGTACTCAAGTAATGCGGCTTCATGTGTTTTAGCAACAACAAATCTACCTTTTGAATCATACCAAGCGGGGATACGATGACCCCACCATAATTGTCGCGAAATACACCAGTCTTTAATATTTTCAATCCAATAGCGGTAGGTGTTTTTCATTTTTGAAGGATGAAAACAAATTTCATCCTGCATTACGGCAGTTAATACTTGTGGATGTTTTTTTAAAAAACGCTTCATATCAACAAACCATTGTTGGCTTAATCGGGGTTCAATAACTGCACCGGTGCGTTCACTGGTGCCAACCTGATGTGTATAGGACTCTGTTTTTTCAAGATAATGTTCAGTCTCAAGGTCTTTAACAATTTGTTTTCTAACCTCAAATCGATCTTTGCCAATGTATTTTGATATCCCTGCATTGGCATTTAGCCGACCGGAATCATCTAAAATATCTATGCCGGGCAAATTGTGTTTTTGTCCGATTTGGTAATCATTTATATCGTGTGCAGGTGTAATTTTTAAACAGCCCGTACCAAAGTCCGAACTAACATAAGCGTCTGAAATTACAGGTATTTTGCGATCCGTAAGCGGAATAAATACTGTTTTGCCAATACATGCTGTATAACGTTCATCATCGGGATTAACACAAAGCGCCACATCGGCTAAAAGCGTTTCGGGCCGGGTTGTTGCAACCGACAAATATCCTGAACCGTCACAAAACTTATATTTTATATAATATAATTGGCCTTGTACTTCTTTATATATAACCTCTTCGTCGCTTAATGCTGTTTTACCCATGGGATCCCAGTTAACCATACGCAATCCCCTGTATATCAATTGTTTTTTAAATAAATCAACAAAAACATCGTTTACAGCTTCACTCAAATCTGGTTCCATGGTAAATCGGGTACGATTCCAGTCACAACTAGCGCCAAGTTTTTTTAATTGATCTAAAATAATATTACCGTATTTTTCTTTCCATGTCCAGGCATGCTCTAAAAATGCATCACGGGTTAAATGAGATTTTGAAATGCCTTTTTCATTTAGCATTTGCACTACCTTGGCTTCAGTGGCAATACTTGCATGATCGGTACCTGGAATCCAACAGGCATTATAGCCTTGCATGCGGGCACGACGTACCAATACATCCTGTATGGTATTGTTTAACATATGTCCCATATGTAAAACGCCCGTAATATTTGGAGGAGGTATAACAATGGTAAATGCCTTTCGGCTGTCCGGTTTTGAATTAAAATACCCCCGCTTTAACCACTCGGCATACCATTTTTGTTCTATAGCATTTGGCTCATAGGTTTTGGGTAATAGATCAGTAGCTGATGACATGAAAGCTGTTAATTTTCGTAAAATTACTTAAACAAATGGCTGTAAAGGGCAATTTTATTGCTAAAATCATTAACTTTAGTTTCTAATATTAAATCTTATGAAGAACGTTATCCTTACAATTGCACTATCCGGACTCTTCAGTTTCGGGATCTATGCACAAAACTCTCATGCTGCAGGTGATGGTCATAATCACGAAACAGCTCCTGCAAATTCAAATCCTGCAAGTTTAGCAGACATCAAAATGGATAAACTCACCCATGATTATGGAACCATATTACAAGGCGCCAACGGAGAATGTGAATTTAAATTTACCAACACCGGAAAAGAGCCATTGGTAATAACCAATTGTCAGGGCAGTTGCGGATGTACAGTGCCCCAGTGTCCCAGTAAGCCCATTTTGCCTGGAAAGTCAGATGTAATTAAAGTTAAATACGATACCAACCGAATAGGTGCAATTTATAAAACAGTAACGGTTACTTCTAATGCCAAAAGTGGAAACGTTATTCTCACTATAAAAGGTAATGTAGAGGCTAAACCTGTTGAGCAAGCTTTTCCTGAAAACGCTAAGCCTGCAGGAGCGCCTTCAGAAAAACAATAATTTTAAAATATGCACAGTTTTTTAATTAAATATTGTGTTGCATTCTTTTTTATTTTAGGACTTAAGTGCTTTGCTCAAGAAACCGTAGTTCCTAAACTAGATCCTAATGCCCCTGATTTTAAATTTGAAACCGAACTTATAGATTTTGGAAAAGTGGCATATGACGCCAATGGCTTGCGTGAATTTAAATTTACCAATACAGGGCGCGCGCCCTTAATTATTACCAATGTTGTGGGTGAATGCGGTTGTACCTCTACGAGTATTGATGGAAAGCCGGGCTGGCCAACCGAACCTATTTTACCAGGCAAAAAAGGTGTAATTAAAATCAAATACGATACTAAACGTATTGGAGTATTTGAAAAAAGTATAACCGTGAGTTCAAATGCACGTTTTGCCAATAAAAAAATAAAAATTAAAGGCGAAATTTTAGCTCAAAAAAGCTGATTGCTTCAGATCTGTTCGGTGCAATTCGGTTAAAAATACTGAAGCCGCAACGGCAACATTTAATGATTCCGAACCCTTTGATTTTAAGGCTGGGATATAGCGTGAATGGGTAATAAGCCTTTGGTTTTCTATATCAATACCCTTTGATTCATTTCCTAGTACTAAAATACTTTTAGGTGGGAGTTTTGAATTAAAAAGATTTTCACCATGTAACTGAGCCCCTATTACCGGCATATTGTCCCATGTATTAATAATTTCTGATAAGGCACAATAGATAACATCAACCCTAAAGCATGCCCCCATACTGGCTTGTATGGCTTTTGGGTTAAATACATCACAACTGTGTTCTGAAGCAATTAACAGGGTATGGCCAAACCAATCGGCAAGTCGTAAAAGCGTACCAAAATTACCCGGATCTCGGATATCATCTAAATATAGTGTAACCGCTTGGGGGTTTTGGGGGGGTATGCAAACGGGTTTATGCAGCTTGCAAACTGCCAGCCAGCCGGGAGGCTCAACCAAATTGCTAATACGTTTAAAACCATTTAAATCTAAAGTATAACAGGGTATTTGCTGAATTTCAAAATCAAGTTTTTGGTCCGGTGAAATTATAATCATTTCCAGCTTTTCAGGATGCATCAGCATACAATCCCGAATCATTTTATATCCCTCTATCACAAATCGTCCTTGTTTTAAACGCTCCGTTTTAAATTTCAATTTTTGAATCTCCAGTAATTTTGCTCGAGTCAGCATTTTTGCCCTAAATTAGGGCATTTATATTAAAGATACATGCGTCATTTAAAATGTATAATTAGTACCCTAGTCATTTTTTTGACATCATGTAATATTTCACGCCATATTGATTCCAATGCTTATTTGGTTCGAAACGTATCTGTAAATTACCCTCAACAATTACCAGTTAGCGAATCTGAAATTAATTCTTGTTTAAAAATTAATCCCAATAGAAAGTGGTTGTTTATTTTTGATTTTTATCCCTGGTGGTACAGCCTTTTTGACGATGCCAAAATACAGCAAAAAAAAGCCCTTCGGAGCACACGCATTATTCAACAAAATAAAAAGCGAGAACATGAAACCGATTCTATAAATGCAATTCGGATTAGTCGCGGTAAAACTCCTAAAGTTTTAAAACTACGTGATCCAAATAGCGAATTGTGGATAGAAAGCTTAAGGGATATTGGGGAGCCTCCTGTATTGTATGACAAACAATTACTCATTAAAACAAAAACACAGCTAACAAAATTATTGATTTCTAAAGGGTATTTAAATGCGTGGATTTCAGACAGCAATACATTTAACATGTCTAAAAAATTTGCTTATATTGGATTGAATCTACACCCTGAAACAACTTTTAAAATTATAAATTGGCATTATTCATTTGAAAATCCAAATGATTCATTAATGCAATTATTTAAACAAGACAGTTTAAACGCTAACTTTATTAATAATAGGGTTTTCAGTGCAGACTTATTGTTTAATGAGCGTGAGCGTATGACCCAATTTGCAAAAGCCAGAGGGTATTATTTTTTTGAAAATAATTTTATTTCATTTAAAGCAGATACTTTAGGCCTGCCTCCCGGTACTATGAATATTGAAGTTTGTGTTGCTGCATTTGCCTCACAAAATAATACTTCAATGCAAGAACATCCTCGATTACAATGGCATACTATTAGCGTATTAACGCCTGATGAATTACAAGTAAATGGCACCTATGCCGGCAGCTTGGATTCCGTGTGGTATCGCAGCATCTTATTTAGGTCGTCACATCAAAAACCTTACAAAAAACAAATTATACTCAGGGAATTAAAACTACATTCAGGAAATTGGTATGCTCCAGATGATTTAGAAACTACGTATAAAAAATTAGTAAATACAGGTATTTTTAAATCTGTTTCAATTCAAGTTAAGCCTGATACCCTTCAGGGCAAAGTGGCACTTAATGCATCAGTAATTTGTGTGCCTCCAGTAAAACAAATTATCAGTGCTGAAACCGAGGGCACAAATACATTTGGAAATCTAGGAATTGATGCAAATATTGTTTATCGAAATCGAAATGTTTTTAAAGCCGGTGAAATTTTAGAACTTAAATTACAAGGAGCAATCTCGTCACAATCCCAATTTAATACAAATTCCGACAATCAAAATATAGAAGGGTTACAGCGTAATTTTAATACGATACAGTTTGGACCAGAATTATCATTTATTTTTCCCAAAGCCTACGGTTTATTTTCATGGTCAAAACCTATTTTAAATTGGAACCCCCGATCCTATGTTAAAATAAATGCAAATATTCAAACCCGGCCCCAATTTTCACGTTCGATATGGAGTATTGATTATGGGTTTAATTTTAAAAATCAAAACGGAACGATTCGCCATGATTTCATACCATTTGAACTTTATTCTGTTAAAATGGGTGTTTTTAGCGATGCATTTAAAGACTCTCTGTTTCGTTATAATGATGCTTTTTTAATTAATTCCTTTCAAGACCATATTACTACATTAATGCGCTACTCGGCAAGTTTTAGCAGGTATGATTATTTAACTACGTTAAACAAAACCAATATTTTGCTACGTTGGAATGTAATTTCATCAGGTTCTATTCTACGCCAACTGTTTATTTTAACAAAACAAAAATCCGATCAAAACGGTCAATACGAATTGTTTTCAGTTCCTTTTGCGCAGTTTTTTAAAACAGATCTTGATTTTAGAGTTAATATGCATTTAAAAGGCGCATCGCGATTAATTTGGCGCATCAACGCCGGAATAGGAATTCCATTTAAAAATTTAGGTGTATTGCCGTACGAACAAAGTTTTTTTTGTGGAGGCCCCAACAGTGTTAGAGCATGGAGATCCCGAACATTGGGACCCGGAGCTTATAATCCCGGTAGCAATACGATGCGCTTTGATAAAATAGGTGATATATTAATTGAAACCAATTTAGAATACCGTTTCCATTTGCTTCGTGCTTTTTATGGAGCCTTATTTGTGGATGCAGGAAATATTTGGCGACTTTATCCCGATGCAAACAAACCTGAGGGCGTTTTTAACCTTAATACATTTTACAAACAAATAGCTGTAGGTTCAGGGTTTGGATTTCGCTGGGATTTAGATTTTTTTGTATTAAGATTAGATTTGGCAGTGCCTTTAAAAGATCCTAAAAATTGGAAGGATGAAAACACCTGGTTGTTTAGTCAAAAACCCTTAAAATACATTATAACCAATTTTGGGATAGGCTATCCTTTTTAAACTTTTTGAGCTTTTAAAATACTATTAAAAAGGTATAATCCGTCGGTATTGCCTAAATCACTGTCAGCTGCACGTTCAGGATGAGGCATCATGCCAAATACATTTTTAGTTTTATTACAAATGCCGGCGATATGTTCAACAGAACCGTTCGGGTTATGTGCAGCATCCAATGTTCCATTTTCAGAACAATATTTAAATATTATTTGATGATGTTGTTTAAGTAAGGCAAGCCCTTCAGCATCAATATAATATTTCCCTTCACCATGAGCTATGGGGATTTTTAAAACCTGATTTTTTTTTATATCAGAGCTAATAACACTATTTAAATTTTCAGCTTTAATAAATGTATTTTTACAAGTAAACTGCAGGTTGTTGTTATGTAACAAGGCACCTGGTAATAAACCCGATTCACATAAAATTTGAAATCCATTACATACTCCAAAAACAAATCCTCCCGCATTAGCATGTGATATAACAGCATTCATTATGGGCGAAAATCTTGCAATGGCACCGCTTCTTAAATAATCGCCATAAGAAAAACCGCCCGGAATAATTACATGCGTACAATCATTTAAATGGGTTTCTTTATGCCATAATTTTACTACGCTCAGTTTTAATTTATGTTCTAATACATAAACCATGTCTTCATCGCAGTTTGAACCCGGAAAAACAACTACTCCAAATTTTATCATCTTAATACAAAGGTAAAATCTGGGTGCGTATTTAAATATTTGTAATAGATAATTTTCTTATTCTTTTTCCACGCTTAATAACAATACAGACCCATTTTTATTATATGCTCTTCCCTCGAGGTCTTTAAATTGGATGTTATAGATATAATTATCTTGAGGGGCTTTAGATCCGTTTGGGTTTGAGCCATTCCAGCCGTAGATGGGGTTTTGAGTAGAGAAGAGGAGTTGTCCCCAGCGGTTGTATATGGAGAAAGTGTAGGAGTTAAAGTCTATGCCGTAGGTTGAGAACACGGGGATAAAGAGGTCGTTGAGGTTATCGTGATTAGGAGTAAATACATTGGGTACAAAGATGTTGAAGTTGTTTTTAACTTCTATGATTTGAGAGGTTTGGTGTTTGCAGCCGTCACGAGATACGGCCAAAAGGGTAATGGTGTATATGCCCACATCGGGGAGTGTAATTATGGGATTAACCTGAGTGGAGGTCAGGTTTTGGTTAAGGGACCAGGAGTAATGGTTTTGGGCTAACAGGGTGGAGTTGTTAAGGAGTTGGAGGGTTGGGTTAGAGATGGATACGGAAGGATATTGGGGGTTAAAATTAGCGGTAGGGGCATTGTAGACCTCAATGGGCACGGAGAATGCGCTTGCGGCGGCACATCCGTAAGGGGATCGGAACTGTGCGGTTATGGTATATACACCGGGTGCGGTAAAGGTATGGGCACAGGCCATGCTTTTAAGCGTAGCGGAGCCGTCGCCGAAGAACCATTGGGTTTCACCGGTAAGGGCACCGGAGATTGCGGCATCGAACTGTACTTCAAGTGGGGCACAGCCTTTGTAGAGATTGCTCAGTAAGGTAAGAGTGGGAGAGGGTTCCACGCGGATACGCAGGGCGGAGGTATCCGGACAAAGGGAGGCCGTAGGCATGGAATGGGTTTGGTAAACGAGCAGATTACCATTACCGAGGTTTGCGTATTTGGGATTAAACAGGGATCCGGACAGGCCGGGACCAAACCAGGTGCCACTGGTGTTTTTAACTACCGCCTCAAGATTAAAAGGCTGGTCGTTGAGGCAAAACACCATAGGGTAAGAGTTGGTGAGATCGGCACTTACAAAGGTTTCAATATCTACGGTAGTTTGTGCAAAGGCGATACAAGGGCCGGCGGCGATGCTATAGCTTACGATATTATTTCCGGGCACGCCCAGTGCGGGGCGGAACAACCCGGAGGGGTTAACCGCACCGGAGTTATAACCGCCGAAGATGCCACCCAGAGGGCTTACCTGAAGCTGCACAGGCGGGGCATTGGAGCAGAATGGTCCTGTAGGATTAATGGAGGGCAGTGCCAGAGAAAAGACACGAACCGCTACGGTGCTGTGATTGGGACATAAACCGGAAGGCGAGGTGGCGGTACTGTAGGTAAGGGTGTAAAGTCCGGCACCGGTGCTTGCGGGCACAAAATTAGCACCGGTAATGCCCGGTCCGGACCATATTCCGGAAGCATTAAGGGTAATGGGCGAGAGATTAAAGGGGGCATTATTATCACAAAGATCAGGAATGCTGTTAAGAATAGCAGAGGACACAAAGGCTTCTACATTAAGGAGCTTGGTGTTTTGGTTATTACAGGTAGCCGTTCCCACCACATACTGCACGGGATTACTGCCAATTGCGGCCAGGGATGGGCTAAACAGCCCCGAGGTATTAAGGTAAGAGGTGGGCATCCAGGTGCCGGTATTGGGACTAACAGAAAGTTGTACAGGTGCATCTTTACTGCAAAAAGGGCCAACCTGACTGATTACGGGCACGGGAGGGTTAAGCACAAAAGCCTGAATGGTTTGTGTGTCTGGACACAATGAGGGGTTAGGGGAAGAGGTAGTGCTGTAAGTGAGGTTATAGGTATTGGTAGGCAGACCAAAGGGATTAAAGGAGTAGGCGCCCACCACGCTCATACCGGACCAGGATCCGTTAAGGGTGCTCTGAACAATACCCATGAGGTTAAAGGGCTGTTGAGAGACGCAGAGGTGCGGCACAGTACCGGAGAGTGCCGCGGAGTTAAACTGAGATACGTTTAGGTTTACGGTATTGGATGCCACACAGGTACCCTGTCCGGCAGTATACAGTACGGTACTGGTGCCTATAGGACACATGGAGGGGGTCATGATACCGGTTGCGGATACACCCGAGTTGAGAGACCATAATCCGCCCGGTGGAGAGGCGCTGAGGCTTAATGTACCCTGTGTATTACAAACCTGAGGCACAGCAACCAGTGTGGGTGTTGGGGGATTAAATACGGGTATGGTAATGGTGGTAAAAGCGGGACATACGGAGGCAATGGGAGTAGACTGGGTGCTGTAAGTTACCTGATAGGTTCCGGTGTTTAGGCCATTGGGTGTAAAAGATCCCAGGGCATTAACATAGGGTCCGCCGCTCCACACACCGGTGAGTGTGGTTTGTACAAAGTTCATCAGGTTAAGGGTGGGGTCTTGTACGCAAAGAGTGGCAAAGGAGCCTGTAGTAAGGGCTGGGGTATTAAACTGAGAGATGGAGAAAGCGGCGGTGTTTGAAACGGCACAAGAGCCAATGGTTACGGCATAGGTAACCGTATTGGTGCCAATGGCTGCGATATTAGGCGAGAGCTGTCCGGTGGAGGTTACAGCTGCATTACCCGACCAGGTACCGCCCGGTGGAGAAGCCGTAAGGCTGATGGCGCCAAAGGTATTGCACAACGGGGGCGGCATGGTTAAGGTGGGCGTCATGGGGTTGTTAATGGTAACGGCCAGGGTTTGGGTTACCGGACAGGGATGAATGGTAGGCGTAACTGTAACGCTGTAAATGAGGGTAGAAAGGGTAAGGTTTACGGGTGCCAGAGGTGGAAAAATGCTGGTGTTTTGTGAAAGGGGCGACATTACCCCACCCCCTACACCGGGGTTCCAGCTAAAGGTACAGGCATTGGGTGTTATACCACCTATTGAAAATGTATTGGTAGCAAAAAAATTACCCCCCTGGCATATCGTCGTGTTTGATGGCGCAGTAGTAAAACTGGGGTAGG
>RFNG01000032.1 GCA_009927275.1 Sphingobacteriia bacterium
CTACAGCGCGTAAAGCTAAAGTTTGAGACGTGGGACAAGAGCCATTGGAAACAATTACTGTATATGTTCCCGTGTGGCTGGGATTTGAAATGGAAATAATAGGATTTTGCACATTTGAACTAAAACTGTTTGGGCCGGTCCAAGTATATGTTACAGCTGTTGTAGCATTATGCGCAACATTTAAACTCAAGGGTTGGCCGGCACATACCGTAGGATTGGGACTGCTAACCGTTGCAGAAATAACACCCCCCGGCAGATTACCACCTCCAATAATTAAATTGTAATCTTCAGTTTCGCCATAACCGTATTGAGTGTCAGGATTAATAGAGGTTCCAGGTGTTGCATAAGCACAACGAACGCGCATCCGGTAAGTTCCTGGCGGTTGGTTGGCCGGAACTATAAACGAAATAGTGGTAAAACTTGCAGCGGCAGGCACATTTGAAGTGGCTGCAACACGTTCGGCAGGCACATTAAAAACATTGTTTTGATTCCAATCAATAAAGATTGCAAATCCTTGCTGATAAGTGTTTCCAGACTGAAGCGTACAATTAATAGTTTGGCCGGGTGTACAAATAAGCACATGGTTACAACCGTAATAAATATAATTATTGGGAAGCCCGTTGCATCCTGAGTTGCCATTACTAATGTTGTTATTTGCACCTGAGGTCACAAAAGAATTGATGAAATCATTAATAAAATTACCCGGCGCGTTAGAGGGGCCATTTTGATTACAAGGCACATTATTGTAACTAACACCTGCATAAGGTGCAGGATTATTAGATTGTGCATGCAAAAGATTTGCAATGAGAGCACTAACAATGATTATGTAAAACCTAAATTTCATCAGGGAAGTTTATATAATAACTTGTTGGTGGGTAACAATACCGCCTCTTCTGAAAAGCCTGTTAGGGGAATTACAACTTCTGAATTTTCTTGTCTGAGATGTTCAAATCTGCGAATGTCAATTAATCCTGGATTTATTTTTGGGCCTTGGTTTTCTTTGAGTTCACGAATGTAAAAGGAGGATGAAAAGTACCATAATTGCAAAAGGTATTCGTGTGGATATTGCATTTTAAATGCTGATAAACTTTCAGGACCCTTGTGAACAGATAGTAAAAATGGGGTGTATGCTTCAACAGTTTTTGCATCAAATTGTAAGGCATGTTGTGAAAAGCAAAAACTACTCCACGCCAAAAAAAGAAGTAAAACTATAACACGCATTACACAAATATAAAAAATGAAAGTAAGTATTCGTATTAATTAACTCAGCAAAAACCACGATTTAATCAATAGAACAATCACAATTTGAGTATTTATAATTTTTATTTTACATTTAAAAAAAATTAATAAATGAATAAAATGTACTCTAAAATTTTAATGGTATTGGTATTTGGATTTGTGTCAATTTTACATAGTCAAGTTACTACATACAGTTTTACTACGGCGGGTATTGTTGGGCAAAACGGCCCTACACAGGCTCAAATTAACGCCGCTTATTTAAATACTAATTTAAATGGTAGTGTAACAGTTTTATCTGGTTCACTGGCTGGCATTCAGCAATTCACAATTCCTGTTACCGGACCATATCGAATTGTTGCAGCTGGTTCTGCCGCAGGTCCTGGAGTGGGGTTAGTAACGTATTCCAATGGATGTCGTGGCAGAATAGTACAAGGTGACGTGTTTTTAACAGCAGGAACGGTTCTTAAAATTTTGGTTGGACAAAGAGGTTCAACAGCTTACACATCAACGGGCGGCGGCGGCGGTAGTTTTGTATCTACAATTACAAATAGTTGTTTAATTGTTGGCGGCGGTGGCGGTGGCTATTGCACATTACTGAGTTCGCCCACACCAAGTTCAGACGCTAATTTTTCAACCTTTGGAAATGATTATACGGGCAGTGGCGGTGGCGGCACGGGCGGTACTAATGGCGCAGGAGGAAACGGCGGAAGTCAATGGGGGGGTGGCGGTGGCGGTTTTATTGGTAATGGAACCGCAGGTACTGCGTGTGGCGGAACCGGTGGAACATCGTTTATAAATGGTGGTCTCGGTGCTGGTA
>RFNG01000149.1 GCA_009927275.1 Sphingobacteriia bacterium
AATTACAGTTACGGTTGTTAATGCTGAACACGTATTACTCGGTGAAACCGATGTTGCAGAGGTTGCGCCTCGAACCGTAAAAGTTGTTGAAGTTGTGAAATTATTAAGCACTAAAAACGAATTGTTTGATGTAAATCCATTTGGACCAAACCAAGTAAATGAGGTTACCGCACTACTGGTGTTTAAACTTAAAGTGTTAGCCTGGCCCGAGCAAATACGTCCCGAATTGGTAGGTGTAACAAGACAAATCATGCCGCAATTGGTTTGACCGGCGCCCGGAGCACCTGTATTAGTTTGACTAAAACTAATTTGTTGGTTTTGATTGGAAAAATTGGTAATTAGTAATATATAAAACTGACCGGGTACTGCATTTTGAACGCGAAGGGTTTCCGTTGGTGCTCCTGAATAGCTGCACCCATTACTATTTGGATTTTGGTATCCCGAGCCTGGAACCTGATTGGCGCCCGTTAGGGAATTACATGCTGTAGCTAAATTTGGAAAGGGCCCCCAACAAATAAAATCAATATCCCACGTAGCCGACATGGCAATTACCATAGGGCCAGACGTGGCAGCCTGAAAATAAAACCAAGCGGGATTGGGCTGCGAGCCTAAACACCCATAATTGGGCCCTTGTTGCGCCGAGCCTGCATTTACACCTGCAGGAAACTGCATATTTTGCCCCGTGCAAAAAGGGGTTGCGTTATTGCAGGTATTGTTTTGTCCAACCGCAATGAGTAATGTAAACCAAGAAATGCAAAAAAATAAAAACGATCTCATTTGGTATCAAAATATACGCATTTACCTTTTAAATTTTATACTATTCACTTTTTTTTAAGTGCTTTTTAAAAACTATAAAGATTGATTAGCCTTGTTTGCGTGAAAGAAACCGAAAAACAGCGCTTAAAGTACTTAAGCCGACCATGCAAACAGATAATAATAAAATAGCAAAACCAATTATTAAAATGGTGGTTAATGGCAATGCAGACTCTAAAAACGGAAACATTCTGTTTAAAAAATATTGAGTTGCAAATAACCAAGCTAGAGCCAATCCCCATGCGCATAGGCCCTCTAAAAGGCTTTTTCTTAAAAACGGTTTACTGATATAAAGACGCGTTGCGCCAATGAGGTGCATGGTTCTCACATCTTCACTATTTTCAACTATGGATAATTGAATTGTAGAACTAATCAGGTTTAAAGCAATAATAATTAGAATTGAACCTAAAAAAAACAAAGCATAGCTGAGGTATTTAATATTAAGATTTAAGCGGTCAATAAAATCGCGCTCAAACATCACTTCAGAAACCCCATGCCAAGCTGAAATAGTACGCTGCAGGCTAGCTAAAATGGACGATTCTGTTGCATTTTCGGCGAGTCGAATTTCAAAAACATGATACAAGGGATTTTCATCTAAAAAAGCTAGAACATCTTCACCAAGATCATGTTTTAGTTGTTTGGCAGCAACTTCTTTAGACACACTAAATACGGTGTCAATTTGAGGCAGTTGATTTAGCGATTTAAAAATTGTGTGCAATTCAGAAGTTGAGGTTTTTGAATCAACAAAAACCTGCATGCGTATATCTTGTTTTACGGCTTGCTTAACATAACGTGCGTATGAAAAAACCACCGCTGTTAAACCTAATATAAATAAAATTAAACTTAAACTCCAGCTTGTTTTCCAAGAAATTTTGAGTTTGTAAGCGCTCATACTGCAAGTTAAACGAAATGAATTTAGCCCAAACGGCCTTGTTTTAAATTAAATAAACAATGAAGTGTTAACGCTAGTGTAGTAAAAAAAGCATAATAAGCCCAACACTTATTCTGTACCAACCCCAAATTTGTAGTCCGTAGCGGGTTAACAGGCGAATAAAATATTTTACTGCAATAAGAGCAATACCAAACGCAATCAAATTACCTAACATAAAAATTATTAAATTATAATGAGATTCGGTTATTAAATGGAAGCCCTTTATAAGTGCACCGTCTTGATGCCATGATTTAATAAATAAACTGTAAAAAGTTACTGCTAGCAATGTGGGTACTGCCAGAAAAAAACTAAATTCTGCAGCCTGTTGTCGTGACAGGCCCTGTTGCATACCCCCAATTAAACATGCTGCGGCTCTGCTTGTACCGGGCATTAAAGCCAAGCATTGCCAAAGACCAATTTTAAAAGCTTTTAAGCGCGTTACAGGTACAGTGGGCTGTTCCGGTTTTACAGGAAATATACGATGTAAAAAAATAAATACGATACCGCCGATAATAAGTGCAATGGCTATGGGTACGGGTTTTTCCAAAACTTGGTCAATTGCATCATCAAACAGTGCTCCTAACAGCAATGCTGGTATAACACCTATGGCAAGTGGAATATATACAGACAGGCTACTAAAAAAGTACGATTTATATAATACCACAACCGCCAAAATGGCGCCAAATTGAATGGAGACCTGAAACATTTTAACAAAACCGTCGTCTTGTATGCCAAAAAAAGTGCTCGTAAAAATCATATGGGCCGTTGAGGATACAGGTAAAAATTCAGTAAGCCCTTCGATAATTGCAATGCAAACAGCCTCTAAATACGACATTTAAAAAACTAGTGTTTATTAGATTCTGAATGAGATTGCCGGTACATAATACCAAATAAAATGGTTACAAAGCCAAGTAAGCAAAGAAGGGGCGCTATGGTTATACGTTGTGTACTGAATATCTCAGGATTAAACACTTGGGGATCATCACTGCCGCCACCCATCATGGAGACGTATCCTAAAACCACCAAAAGTGTACCGGCTATTAACAGTATATAATTTTGTTTTGAAAAGTATGAATTCACTAAGCAAATATAATGCATTATGCCGAATGTAATATCTTTACACCTGATATGACACATCAAAAAACGGCTCTCATTACCGGAGTTACAGGTCAGGATGGGGCCTATTTAGCTGAATTACTTCTTGAAAAAGGATATCAGGTTCACGGAATTAAACGACGCAGTTCACTTTTTAATACCGAACGAATTGATCATCTGTATCAGGATAAACATGAAAAGCGTGTTAATTTTAAATTGCATTACGGAGATTTAACGGACAGCACCAATTTAATTCGAATTGTACAGGAAGTTCAGCCACATGAAATATATAATTTGGCAGCACAAAGCCATGTTAAGGTTAGTTTTGAAACACCGGAATATACTGCAAATGCCGATGCCCTTGGCACACTTAGACTGCTTGAGGCCATTCGGATTTTAAAATTAGAACAGCACACTAAATTTTATCAGGCCTCAACAAGTGAATTATATGGCTTGGTGCAGGAGGTACCTCAGTCTGAAACCACACCTTTTTATCCGCGTAGTCCCTATGGCGTTGCAAAATTATATGCATACTGGATTACAAAAAATTACCGCGAAAGCTATGGCATGTTTGCATGTAATGGCATTTTATTTAATCATGAAAGTCCTTTACGTGGTGAAACGTTTGTTACCCGAAAAATTACAAGAGCGGTTGCTAAAATTCATCTTGGACTTCAAGATCGATTGTTTGTTGGAAATTTGGATGCAGAACGTGATTGGGGACATGCACAGGATTATGTTAAAGGCATGTGGTTAATGATGCAACACCCGCAACCCGATGATTTTGTATTGGCTACCGGACGTAAAATAAGCGTTCGTAATTTTATAGAATTGGCATTTAAAGAAACAGGAGTTCAAATAGAATGGAATGGAAACGGCGTGCAAGAAAAAGGCTTTGATTCCAAAAGCGGAATGTGTCGAATTGAAGTGGATCCCTTGTACTTTAGACCTGCTGAAGTAGATTTGTTAATTGGAAATGCCGAAAAAGCTAAACGCCTTTTAGGCTGGGAGGCCAAATGTACAGTAGAAGAATTGTGCCGTGATATGGTACAATCTGATATTATTAAATTTAAACGTGATAAATATTTACTAGATGGTGGGCATCAGGTAGTACAACCAAATGAATAGGCATGAATTTTAATTCACGAATTTATGTTGCAGGACATACCGGCATGGTGGGTTCTGCTATAATACGCGCCCTAGAAGCTCAAGGCTGCAGCCATATTATAAAGGCATCATCAAGCAGTGTGGATTTACGCAATCAACATCAGGTTCAGCATTTATTTAACACACATAAGCCCGAATATGTATTTCTTGCTGCGGCAAAAGTAGGGGGCATTCATGCCAATAACACCTTGCGTGCAGATTTTTTGTATGATAATTTGATGATTCAATCAAATGTGATACACGAAGCTTACCGAAATAATGTAAAGAAACTATTATTTTTAGGTTCATCCTGTATTTATCCAAAACAGGCTCCACAGCCCTTGCGTGAAGAATATCTCTTAACGGCTGCACTTGAACCCACAAATGAGCCTTACGCATTAGCTAAAATTGCAGGCATTAAGCTTTGTGAAAATTATCGTTTACAATACGGATGTGATTTTATTTCCGTGATGCCGGCTAATTTGTATGGACCTAATGATACATACCATTTGCAGCATGCACACGTATTACCTACACTTATCAGAAAATGTCATGAAGCCAAGATTAAGCAACAAAACACCATAGAATTATGGGGTAGCGGAACGCCCATGCGTGAGTTTTTACATGTAGACGATTTGGCACAAGCCTGTTTATTTTTAATGCAGCAATATTCAAATGTTCAGCATATTAATGTGGGTACGGGCATAGAAATTAGTATAGCTGAACTGGCGCAAACGGTTGCCAACATCGTGGGCTATACAGGTTCTTTTTATTATAATTCTAATATGCCGGATGGTACCATGCGAAAGGTAATGGATAGTTCAAAGCTTCAATCGTTGGGTTGGCATGCTCAAATTTCCTTATCCGAGGGCATTAAAAATGTGTATGACCAATACATTAAAGGCGAAGCAGTAAAAGCCATGTAATGCAAAGGGCGCGTTTAATTATACTTTTTATTTTTTGGCAAGGTATAATTTGGTCACAATCTTTATGTTTTCCAGAACAGGATGTTATGGCTCATGTTTATAACAGTTCGGAGGTTTCACAGGCTTCAATGCGGCCAATTTTTAATACGCAGGGGTTAAAAACACAAATTCTAAAGCCAACAATCTCAGATCGTTTATGGAACACGCAGGCGCTGTCTATTTCAGATAGCTTACAAGGATTTTGGATGCGTGCAGACTTGGATATGAATTTACAGCTGGGAAAATCACTAACAGATACGGGTATTTTTTATACAAATGGTCGTGGCTTATGGGTACGCTGCGGAATTGGCAAAAACGTTCGTTTTGAAACCATTTTTTCTGAGTATCAGGCGCGTCCGGATTATGCGCAGGCAGGGTATTACGCAGGTGGAACCGTGCCCGGTTTTGGACGATGGAAAACCTTTGGCACGCAAGCCTATGATTTTGCAGCTTCAATGGGTGTTTTGGCCATTCAGGTAAGGCCCCGCATGCACATTTCTTTAGGCCAGGGAAAACATCATGTGGGCTATGGTTACCGCTCTATGCTTTGGAGCGATTATATGCCCGGATATCCATTTGCTCGTATACAGTTAAATTCAAAACATAATGTTTTAAAATACGAAATGCTTTGGGCCGCGCTAAGTGCTTTTCCTCAAAAAGCAACACACCGCAGTACAGAAGCCCTGTTTTTAAAAAGTGCTGCTGCTTTTCAGCTTTTGGAGTGGCAGCCAATAAAAACCTTTAGGTTTTGTTTTTTTCAAGGTATTTCCAGCAGGGCTTCGGGATTTGAAAACAAACCCCGACTAAATGTATCATTTGCAAATCCGGTACTCTTTTTAAATGCATTGGCCTTTGGGCTTTCGGACACCCTTAATAATGTTACACTGGGAGCTCAAGGGCATTGGCAAGCTTCTTCAAATCTTTCTTTTTATGCCCAAACGCAATTTGATAAATCGATTGATAATGCAAAAGCATCTGTTTTCGCATATCAGGCAGGCATGCATTTTTATTACAAAAGTCAGCAAACACTTTTACACGTGCAGTTTGAGTGGAATGCCCTTTCAAATAAATTGCATCAAAATGAAGTTCCTAGGCATTATGCCATGCGCTGGTCAACCCTACAGGGTCCCGGTCAAGAAATGCTTTGCCGTTTTCAATGGCGTTATAAAAGATTACTTGTAACGGCTCATACTGCACAAAGCTTCACGATACAAAATGCGTTTACAACTGATGCGCGTTCTAAGTCCTATTTGATAAATACCGAATGGGGCTGTTTATTAAATCCTGAACGCAGATGGATTTTAGCGGCCGGATTTCAGAACCTAACACACTTAAATGCTAGTAATAACGCATACTTATATGTATCTTTGAAATCCCAGTTGTATAATTGGTATAACGATATACGATGAGCCTGCTGATTATAGTTTTTTTTACAGCATTTGTTGTTGTATTGTATTCTACGCCATCGTTAATAAAAGTTGCGGTTTTAAAACGTCTCATTGATCATCCCAGTGAAGACCGTAAAATACATACACGTTCGGTGCCCACCATTGGAGGTATTATAATTTTTGCGGCAACCATTTTTGCCTTTTGCATGTGGTATGGTATTCAGTACTTTAAGGATGCCTCATCGATGATAAAATCGGTAAATGAATTTAAGTTAATAATTGCCACCAGCCTGGTGTTATTTTTTGTAGGCATTAAAGATGACATAATTGGTACAGCACCAGTAAAAAAACTTTTTGCACATATTTTAGTGGCATTGATTTTAGTGCTGATGGGAGACATTCGAATAAGCAGTTTACACGGAATTTTTGAAACGTATGTTATACCGTATTGGGCCAGTGTATTTCTATCCATTTTTACCTACGTAGTGGTGGTTAATTCATTTAATTTAATAGATGGTGTTGACGGCCTGGCGGCAGGTATTGGATTTATTTCAAGCGTATGTTTTGGCGCATGGTTTATAGCGGCGGGAGATTATCCCTATGCCGCACTTTCATTTTCGTTAGCCGGTGCATTGTTGGGGTTTTTAGTTTTTAATTTTGCTCCAGCTAAAATTTTTATGGGAGATTCCGGTTCACTTATTATCGGACTTTTCATTTGTATTTTAGCCATTAAACTTATTGAATTTCCCACACAGCAACTCAATGTGTTTTGGCTGAGGGTAAGTAAACCTGTATTTGTTATAGCGATTTTAGCGTATCCGCTTTTAGATACACTGAGGTCTTTTATGATACGTACATTTAAGGGGATATCACCTTTTATGGCAGATCGTAATCACATACATCATAAACTTTTAAACAGCGGATTTTCACATCGTAAAACAGCCATAATAATTTATTTGTTTTCAGTTTTTAATTTAATACTGGCATTATGTTCTTATTATTTACCATTTCCTACCATTTCATTAGTTTTTATACTTTTATTTGCCCTTGGGTTTTTAATTTTTGTGTTACGAAAAAATGAATCTGCACATTAAAAACACGATAATTATAAACCGCTTTTTTTTCTGTTTTTATCTATTAATAATTACAATTCCGCAAAACTTCAAGGCGCAGCATAAATACACCTTAGATGAATGTACAACCTTAGCATTAAAAAATAATATTTCAATACAACAAGCCTTGTTAAATGTAGAAAATGCAGAGCTTACTTATCGCCAAACGCAGGCTGCAATTTTACCCAGCTTAAATGCAGGCGCTAACCATGCCTATAATTTTGGAAAATCCATAGACCGCTTTACGAATACGTTTGCAAACACATGGGTGTTGTCTCAAAACTTTTTTTTAGGCTCAGGCTTTACGCTATGGAGCGGATTTATGCAATGGCATGCCATTCGGTCACAAGATTTTTTACAACGCAGCCAAAAGGAGCGTTTGGCGCAACAACAACGTGAACTTAAGCTGGCTGTAACCACAGCCTTTTTAAATTTATTATTAGCCACAGAGCTTGAAGCTGTTGCCGTGCAGCAAGCGGAGGCCTCTAAATTGCAGTTTGAACGCAGCAAAAAACTTGTTGATCTTGGTCAGTTGTCAGCATCGGTACAATTTGAAATGCAGGCCCAGTGGGCTAATGATAAAATGCAACAAGTTGTTGCTCAAAACTCAACCCGACTAGCACAATTAACATTAGCACAACTTGTAAATGAACCTAATGTATTTTATATTGAAATTCAAACTCCAGCAGCCATAAAGGACCCTCCGGCATTACCTAAAACCCAAATCCAACTGGAAGACGTTGTGGTTCAGCAAAATGCTTATAAGGCTTTACAATGGCAAGTTTTAAGCGCCGAACAAAATTTAAAAATGTCAAAAGGCCGATTGTCACCAAGTATAACGGCTAATGCCGCTTTAGGTTCTGGAACCTCAGGATTGTATAAAAATATTATAAGCCAATCAATTACCGGAGAACAACCTATAGGCTATCTTAAATCGGGCGAAATTGTGTATACACCCAAATTTTCGTACAAATCAGAACCGGTTCCTTTTAAAGATCAAATTTCTGAAAATTTAAACCGAAGTGTTGGACTTTCAATAAACTGGCCCTTGTTTAACGGCTTACAAACGCAAACGGCAATTAAACAAGCCAAAATTGGTTTACAATTGGCACAATTAAATTTAGAATTGCAACGACAAACTCTTTTAAAAGAATGGATACAAGCCGAATGTAATGCTACCGGCGCATATCAAAAACTTTTGGCAACCATAGAGCAAGAAGCAGCCGTAACCGAAGCATTTCGAATTAGTGAACAAAAATTTGCGCAAGGCGCATTAAGTGTTTATGAATTTAACATTCAAAAATCAAAATACTTTATTACACGTAGTAGTACACTACAAGCCCGTTACGAATATGAGTTTAGGATTAAGATAATGGATTTTTATATTGCCCAAAGCCATTAGTTGGACTTAATAAATGCCCGTATAACGGGAATAGCAGTTAAAATAATAAGGCTCATAAATATCCAATGCATGTACTGAATTAATTCAGGAAAAAGACTAACCGAATAATATCCAATGGCAGACAAACTAAAAATCCAAAGGCAAGCGCCAATGCAATTGTAAAATGCAAACGCTTTTAATGGCACCTGAATAACGCCTGCTAAAATAGGTGCAAATGTTCGTAAAACCGGAATAAACCGCGCAATCAAAAGTGTCTTATGTCCACCGTAACGCTTATAATAGGTCTCAGCCATTGTTAAATGTTTAGGCTTAAAAAAACGCGACTCTTGTTTTTGAAATAATGATTTACCGGAGAGGTAACCAAATGCATATCCTACAAAATTACCTGCAATAGCACACAAAGAAAGCACTACAACCATTGTTTCAAAATGCAATGTAATCCATTCAGGGTGTGTTTTACACAGTATTCCCGAAAGTAAAACAAGGTTATCTCCCGGTAAAAAAAAACCAAAAAATATTCCTGTTTCAGCAAAAATCACAAGCGCCAGCAACACAATGCCTCCATATTGAATAATGGATTCAGGATTTGTGAGTGTTTTTATTGCATCCCACATTTAAAAAGGTTCAAATGTTGGTACCGCTTGCAATAAGGCTTGGGTGTATGCATGTTGTGGATTTTGTAATACCGAATCAGTGGCCCCCGATTCAATTATTTCGCCAGCTTTCATTACTAAAATGCTTTCACACATATACCGCACAACATGAATATCATGACTTATAAATATACATGAAAACCCTAGGGTTGACTTTAAATCGTTTATTAAGTTTAAAATTTGTGCCTGAATACTAACATCCAAAGCGCTAACACTTTCATCGCATACTAATACTTTTGGGTTTATACATAAGGCTCTGGCTATACTCACGCGTTGGCGTTGACCCCCGCTAAACTCATGAGGTAAACGTAAATAACTTGAAGCATGCAAGCCCACCGCTTCAAGCCAAAACGTTGCACGTTGTTTAATTAAGCGTTCATTGGTTTCCATTTGATGCACGCGCAATGCTTCTGCAATAGCTTCGCCAACAGGCATCAAGGGATTAAGCGAAGCAAAGGGATCTTGAAATACAAGCTGTATAAATTTTCGAGAAGGCAAAACGTTAAATTGTTCGGTGCGGCTTTCGCCAATGTGTTTATAAGTTAACTGACCTGCAAATGCAGGCATTAACTGTAACAGGGTACGGGCCAGTGTGCTTTTGCCACAACCGCTTTCACCAATTATACCTAAGGTTTCATGCGGTTTAAGTGAAAATGAAACACCGTTTATAAGTGTTTTATAAGTTTTTATTCCGCCATACCAAAAGCGTTTTTCGGGCACTTTTACAACTAAATCGGCAACATCAATTTGTGCCTTAAATTTATCCGAATGTACCCCAAGAGGTAATTTGCTTACACTTTTTTCAGATTCGGCAGGCGTGCTTATAAAATCCTGTAACACCGGTAAACGTTCTGGCCGGCTATGGAGCGGCGGCCTGCACATCAGCAGGGCTTTGGTATACGGGTGCTGGGGCGATTTAAAAACCCGGTTTATGTTTCCGTATTCTAAACAGGCACCATGCCGCATCACCATTACGGTATCTGCAAATTCATACAGCATTCGTAAATCGTGCGTAATAATTAAAATACCCATGCCCCGTTTTTTTTGAATGGATTTTAATAATTGCAAAATTTCAAATTGTACCGTGGGATCAAGAGCAGTAGTGGGTTCATCAGCAATGAGCAACTGCGGATTGCAGGCAATTGCCATGGCAATCATTACACGTTGTTTTTGGCCTCCGGAAAGTTGATGCGGATAGCGGCGGTAAACCGATTCCGGATCGGGAAGCAATACCTCTTGAAATAATTTTAAACAGGTGTAAAATGCTTCGGATGCATTTAGTTTTAAACGCTTTCGTAAAATGTCTGAAAGCTGAAAACCGCAAGTTAAAACCGGATTAAGTGCCGATAAGGGTTCCTGAAAAATGATGCCTATTTCAAGACTGCGAATACGTTCAAGGGTTTTTTGTTGAGGCTGATGCAGCGTGGTAAACGAACCGTTTTTTAATCGAAACCGGATTTCTCCAGCCGTAATTTTTAATGGAGGATTGGGCAATAGGCCTAAAATGGAGAGTGCGGTTATAGATTTTCCAGATCCGCTTTCACCAACTAAAGCTAATGTTTCACCCGAAGCAATTGAAAAGCTAATATTTTTTACAATCGAATTGACAGTGTGTGCTTGTCGAAGCGAGATGTCAAGGGCTTTTACTTCTAAAACCTTTTCGGCAGAATTCACGTAAAGTAGGTTTAGCGTTTAATAAGCTTTAAATTGTTTTTGTGGCGTTTTTTATCTCGACGTGTTTTTTTTAACAAATTAGCTTGCAATGCTTTCGTTAAATCTATTTGTGTTTGATTGGCAATGCATATCAAAACAAAAATAACATCAGCCAATTCATCGGCAAGTAATTTTTTTGGTGCCCCTTTTTTGTAACTCTGTTCTCCGTAACGGCGTGAAATGATGCGTGCAACCTCTCCAACCTCTTCGGTAAGTATGGCTAAATTGGTTAGAGGATCAAAATAGCGTATGCCATAATTTTTAATCCAGTTGTCAATTGTTTTTTGAAGTTGCTTTACAGTCATGGTTTTTCAGAATGAACAATGCGTTGCGGAATACCAAATGTTAGGCCTTGCGTTTTAAAAGTATGCAAGAGGCCATTCATTAAAACACTTTCATCTTCATTAATACTCCGTGCATTTACAAAGGCTCTTATGTGTAACACGACCTGACCATCAATTAGTTTTCCAAAATACACCTGTGGTATAGGCGTTTTATGCACTATGGATTGAGCGTTTAAAAAATTTAGCGCACTTGTTGAAATGGTTTCAAAATTGGAGTAGATTGGAAAATAAAATACAAGATCTGTTCTAAGTTGACCCGCACGGGTATGATTAATTACGGTTCCATTTGATAATGGACCATTTGCCAAAATAACCGTTTTAAAATGGGGTGTTAAAATAATGGTGTTAAAAATCTGAATTTCCTTAACCTCACCGCTTTGATTTTGCGCCTCAATAACATCTCCAACTTTAAAGGGCTTAAATAATAATATCAGCACACCGCCTGCAAAATTGGATAATGCGCCCTGCAGGGCCAAGCCAATAGCCAATCCGGCTGCACCTAAAATGGTTACTATGCCGGCCGTATTTAATCCCATGATGCCCGCTCCAGTAATAACAAAGCAAGTTTTTAATAAGGCACTGCTTAAACTTCGTAAAAACGATTGCAAGCCAGGTTCAGTATCGCGCCTAGCCATTAACCGTTCAATAACGCCAACTAGTTTAGTGCTTAGCTTCCACCCGATCAGTATAAAACAAATCCCAATAATCCATAGGGGTAACGAATCTATTAGAGCATCGCCCAAATCTTTTAAATACAAAACAATACCATCTTTGCTTATGGTAATATTTTTACCCACGGGCATAGGAATAACCGGTTTAGACATGTTAAGTACAAATCTAAAACATTTCAAGCATTTTAAACTTAATGTAGCCCCTGAGCGTTAAATTTACTGCACGTTTATTGTATGTCATACGCCAGTTTAGAATCCGCATTACTTGATCTTGAAAAGCAAGGCCAACTTAAACGCATAAGCCACGAAGTAGATCCGTATTTAGAACTTTCGGCCATTCAACTTGAGAATTTTAAAAACCATGGTCCTGTACTGTTATTTGAAAATGTAAAAGGTACGCCTTACCGGGTTGTTTCTAATGTTTTTGGTTCACCCGAAAGAACAGAATGGATGTTTCGCGCATCCTTAAAATCGGTAAAACGATTAATTGCACTACGTAAAAATCCCCTGGATGCTCTAAAACAACCCTTTCAGTCGGCGACTTTGCTAAAACATGCCTTTAATGCATTGCCTAAAGCCGTTTCGTTAAATCATTTCAATGAAATTTCCATAAACCAATTACCACACATACAGCATTGGCCCATGGACGGAGGTGCATTTATAACGTTACCTCAGGTGTATTCTGAAGATCCGTTTAAGCCGGGTTTAGCCCATTCAAATTTAGGTATGTACCGTATTCAATTGAGCGGAAATATGTACACACCAAATATTGAAATGGGATTACATTACCAATTGCACCGCGGCATAGGAATTCATCAAACACAAGCTAAAGCTCGAAATGAGCCTTTACGGGTTAGTATTTTTATTGGTGGACCACCGGCCCATACAATGGCTGCGGTTATGCCTCTGCCAGAAGGTATGAGTGAGCTGGCATTTGCAGGAGTATTGGGCAATCGCCGATTTCGTTACAATTACATAGATGGATTTTGTATTTCAGCAGATGCTGATTTTGTTATCACGGGATTTGTAAATGCACAAGAAATAAAACCAGAAGGTCCATTTGGAGATCATTTAGGGTATTACAGTCTAAAACATCCTTTTCCGGTAATGCGGGTTCACAAAGTATATGCCAAGCCCAGAGCCATTTGGCCATTTACGGTTGTTGGCAGACCACCCCAAGAGGATACCAGCTTTGGCGTATTTATACATCATTTAACAGGATCAGCCATTTCACAAGAAATACCGGGTGTTAGTGAAGTACATGCAGTTGATGCTGCCGGGGTGCACCCCTTATTATTTGCTGTTGGAAGTGAACGCTATACACCATATCTTGAAGATACAAGGCCTGCAGAACTGCTTACGCAAGCCAATCGTATTTTGGGTACAGGTCAGTTAAGTTTGGCTAAACATTTATTTATTGCCGCAAAAGACACTCATGCCAACGCTGAATTAAGCTGTAAAGACCCCCAAGTTTTTTTAACCCATATATGGGAGCGTATAGACCCACATCGCGATTTACATTTTTATACTCAAACCTCCATGGACACTTTAGATTACTCTGGAGAGTCATTAAATGCCGGAAGTAAACTGGTAATTGCCGCAAATGGACCCAAAATTAGGTCGCTTTGCACATCCGTTCCGGATCTGTTTCATACGCAAAATGTTTTTTCTACATGTACTTTAATTATGCCCGGGGTAGTAATGCTTTGTGCAGAAACAGTTGACCTGGCTTCGGCATTGCAATTTTTAGAACAGCATCAAGAACAGTTAAAAGGTTTGGCACAAATTGTTTTGTATAATAATCACATGTTGGCTGATTCGGCCACTTTAATGCAAGATTATTTGTGGATTACCTATACGCGAACCAATCCCAGTCATGATATATACGGAATGTCAGCTCGATTTGTAAATAAACACTGGACCTGTGAATTGCCAATAGTTTATGATGCTCGAATAAAACCGCATCATGCACCTTTACTTGAAATGCCTGAACCATACCGTTTAAAAGCCCAAAGTATTTTGCAAAATACTGATAAACAACACATTAAAATTTAAATTTTTTCTGTTTACCTGTTTTAATGGCATTGTAATTTAAAATAAAAGCGTATCTTTGCCATCCCTAATTTTTTGGAATATGCCGAAGATGAAAACAAATTCTAGTGCTAAAAAACGTTTTAGCATTACAGGAACAGGAAAAATTAAACGCAAACATGCTTATAAGCGTCATATTTTAACAAAAAAAGCAAAAGATCGTAAACGCGCACTAACGCAAGACGGTCTTGTATGCAAGGCTGATACGCCAAATGTTAAGTTTATGCTTGCAATATAAATTCTTTTAATTGGTAAACCATGTGTAACCCGGTTGTTAGTTTAAAAGTTCTGTAAAGACACTCTCAACCAAAATCTAAATCTATGCCACGTTCAGTAAATCATGTTGCCAGCAGGGCACGCCGAAAAAAAATCCTACGTTTAACCAAAGGTTATTGGGGAGCACGAGGAAATGTATTAACGATTGCTAAAAATACCTTAGAAAAGGGTTTAACCTATGCATACCGTGACCGTAAAAACAAAAAACGTTCTATGCGCGCACTTTGGATACAGCGTATAAATGCGGGTGTTCGTGAACACGGTATGAGTTATTCTGAATTTATAGGAAAATTAAATACTAAAGGTTTACAGCTTAATCGTAAGGTATTAGCTGATTTAGCACTTAATCACTCAGAGGCTTTTAAAGCTATCGTAAACCAGGTTAAGTAGTTTTAAATTAACTTAATTTGTTTTCTGAAAATTGTTGTTTTGTACTATTAACCAAGTACTATATTAAATTTTATTGTGTAAATATTACTACGTTTTTACATAAATAAATGAAATGGGTTAAATCGCTTAATTCATTTATGATATTTAAAAAGGGGGAATTTGTTTTTTAAAATCCCGCTTATAAAAATTACCCAGCATTAAATATTTAATGTAGTATTTTAAAATAAAAATTAGGCTTTTAAACTATCTAATTCTTTTTGAGATAATGAGTTTATGCCTTTATACTTAATTTTTTCAAGAATATCATCAATACCAATCAAATTTAAAACCACATCATTAACATATACTAAAAACTCAGAATCTAATTCAAATGGGTATTCTCCAAAATAAATGGATTTTGTTATATCTCTTATTTCATAAATAATATTGTATTGGTGTATTACATCAGTAATATACTTTAAAGCTATTTCATCAATAACTATTATAATACTGTTTTTATTATTTGGATCATAAATTACTCTACAATATTGGATACTGTCCTGAACTTCTTCGGGCATGTGTTGAAGATTTTCATCTGATGAAAAATAATTATCTAATACTTCTAAATCGTCTTGTGAGTTAAACACAGTAAACAAAAACGGAATTTTTTTTTCGTTGCTCATAACCTTTATTTCTAATGAAAATTGGCGAATCAAATAATGTGTAAATTATTCGTAAACATTAAGGTATTTCTATTAATATCGATTAAAATATCATTTGTAAGAAATAAAATGCAATAAATTATATCATTTTAACTAAAACAAAAAATCTAACCTGATTTGTATTTGTTAGTATACCATAAATAGGGTATTTTTGTATAAAATTAGAAACATTCTAAATAAGCCAATTAATTAAAAATATATAACTGAAATACAACAAGTTATGATTAGCATTTCGCAAGAAGCCTTAGTTCACGCACAGCAGTTAATGCGTGATGAACAATGTCCGGATGGAACTTTTATTAGGGTGGGGGTTGAAGGTGGTGGTTGTTCGGGTTTAAGCTACAAACTCACCTTTGATCAAACACTTCAAGATGGTGATCAGCAATTTGAAGACAAAGGGCTTAAAATTGTATGCGACCGAAAGAGTTTTTTATACTTAGTTGGCACTGAATTGCAGTACAGTGGTGGATTAAACGGAAAAGGTTTTGTTTTTAATAATCCCAATGCATCACGCACCTGCGGCTGTGGGGAAAGTTTTTCGCTTTAAACATGAGCCAAGATGTATTAGAGTCGCATGTAAACAGCGAATACAAATGGGGATTCAGCTCTGATGTAGATGCAGAAACCTTTCCCAAGGGTTTAAATGAGAGTGTGGTGCGCGCACTCAGTGCAAAAAAACAAGAACCGCTATGGTTGTTAGAATACCGACTCAAGGCTTACCGCCAGTGGTTAAACATGAGCCCCCCCCATCATTGGGCTAATTTTAAATATCCCCAAATAGATTTTCAAAACATCAGTTATTATTCAGCACCAAAAAAATTACCCAGTTTAAAAAGTTTAGACGAGGCAGACCCCGAACTTTTAAAAACATTTGAAAAACTTGGTATTTCACTTGAAGAACAAAAACGCCTTACGGGGGTAGAATCGCAAATAGCTGTAGATGCTGTATTTGATAGTGTTTCAGTAAAAACTACGTTTCGTGAAACCTTAGCTGAAAAAGGGATAATATTTTGTTCGTTTTCAGAGGCCGTACAAGAGCATCCGGAACTTATAAAAACATATTTGGGTTCTGTAGTGCCGGCATCCGATAATTATTTTTCTGCTTTAAATGCTGCGGTATTTAGTGATGGCTCCTTTTGTTATATACCCAAAGGTGTAAGGTGCCCCATGGAATTGTCCACGTATTTTAGGATAAATGCTCAAGGCACCGGACAATTTGAACGCACATTAATAGTTGCCGATGAAGACAGCTACGTATCCTACCTTGAAGGGTGTACAGCACCCCGACGTGACGAACATCAATTGCATGCAGCCGTTGTAGAAATTGTTGCCCATACCCGTGCTGAAGTTAAATACAGTACGGTTCAAAATTGGTACCCGGGCGATGCCGATGGCAAAGGAGGGATATTTAATTTTGTTACTAAACGTGGAATTTGTTTGGGAGATCATGCTAAAATCAGCTGGACGCAGGTTGAAACGGGATCTGCCATTACGTGGAAATATCCATCCGTAATTTTAAAAGGTCATAACAGTATTGGTGAATTTTATTCAGTGGCAGTAACCAATAACCATCAGCAAGCCGATACAGGTACTAAGATGATTCATATTGGAAAGCATACGCGAAGCACCATTATTTCAAAAGGTATAAGTGCAGGTAAAAGCCATAACAGTTACCGCGGTTTAGTTCAGGTGCGTCGCGGTGCTTCACAGGCCCGCAACTTTACACAATGCGATAGTTTACTTATGGGAGATCAGTGCGGTGCGCACACATTTCCGTATATAGAGCTAAAAGATTCATCCGCAATTGCTGAACATGAAGCCACTACAAGTAAAATTGGTGAAGATCAGTTGTTTTATTGCCGCCAAAGGGGTTTAGATCCGGAGCAGGCTGTAGCGCTGATTGTAAATGGGTATTGTAAAGATGTGCTTAATAAATTGCCAATGGAATTTGCCGTTGAGGCCCAAAAATTATTATCAATTAGTTTAGAAGGCAGTGTGGGCTAATTTATCATATGCAAAATTGCCTGCATCCGTAATACTTAGTATTTCGTTGGGTATGATTTGGATTTTAACCTTTCAAAAGTACCCTTTAAATGTACTTTCAGGTGATGCGGCCGATTTTTACGCACCTTTAAAATCAATATTTATACAGGGCGATTTTTTACACCAAGAGGGAACATCCAATCTTATTTTACATGGCAGGGATGGCACGTATAATGTTCATACTGTTGGATTGGCAATTTTATGGTTGCCATTTTTTGCCTTGGCATCAGGGTTTAGTTATTTATTGCAATCGCCTTTAAACGGCGATTCAATAGTTTATCAAGTTTCAGTTATCATTGCAGCAACATGTGCATTATGGTTTGGCATTTTGGCCACTTATAAATTATTACAAGGTTTAAATTTTTCAGAATTTACGTGTAAGGCTACGTGTGTGTGTTTAATTATGGCCACACACCTAATGTATTATACCTGGGCCGAGCCCGGCCTGTCGCACGTATATGCGTTTGCCCTTATAGCATGGGTATTGTTTATCAGTTATAAGTTAGCTTTTGATTATACTGCACATTTGATTATTTATTGGTTTTTTGTTTTAGCCGTTCTTGTTTTGTTAAGACCTTTTCACATATTATGGGCGTTTACACCTTTTTTTTGGAATACGTCACCGGCATATATTCGGAAGCTTTTTTTTAACCGGCATGCACTGATGGGTTTACTGGTGTTTATAATTGTAGTTTCAATTCAGGCTTTGGTGTGGTACCTGCAAACCGGAAGTATTTTTAAAGACACCTATCCAGCAGACGGATTTTATTTTTCAAATCCGCAGCTATTTAAATTTTTATTTCATCCACAGGCCGGATGGTTATTATACATTCCTTTTATGGGTGTATGTTTTTTGGGCTGGCTGGCGCTTGTATTTAAAGATTTAAAACAGTTTGGAATTGCCTTTTTGTTTTTACTGCTTTCCATATACATTCTGGCTTCTTTTTGGGCATACAATTATTTTGACGGTTGGGGTGTTCGAATAATGGTAGATTACGCACCACTTATGGCTATTGGTGGTGCAAAGATATTAGACGGGCTGGCTTTTTATTTTAAAAAAATGATGTGGCGGCGCCTCCTGTTGCTGCCTTTTATAACCTGGAATATTTTATTTACATACCAAGCGCAGGCTGGAATTATACCCCGAACCGGAATGACAGTTTCACAATTTAAATATGTATTTGCAAAAACACAATCCAAATTTGCAAATACGCTTGGCGGTTGGCATGAACCAACGCCGTATTTAAAAAATAAAGCTAAAGCACTTTTTGCCGACTCATTGCAGCCGGCCTCAAACGAACGTTTAAATTTCTGGGAGTATACACCTGCAATAAGCCATGAATTACGTGACGCCTCAAACCGTTTAGTTATAAATTTTAATATTGCACGAACCGAACCTGTTTGTGGCAATAGCAACAAAGCATTGCTTTGTGTCGTGGTAAAACGTCCCGGAGTACCCTCTCCAGTGTATTACACGCAAACATTTCTTAATGAAATTCCCAACGATAGCACATTTAAATTCTATCAATATTCACAATCGTTTTGTGGTGCCTTTAATTCCGGCGATTGCGTTTCAGCGTATGTGTGGAATTTTGAACATAAGCGCTTTGTTGTTACTAAATTTAAGATTCAAATTTTTTCCTATGCCTATGACATCTCCTAACCCTCCTTTTTTACTTTCAGTAAATCAATTACATGCCGGCATTGAAGACAAGCCAATTTTAAAAGGCATTGAACTTAAAATTAAACCTGGTGAAGTACACGCTATTATGGGCCCCAATGGTTCTGGAAAGTCAACATTGTCAAGTGTTTTGGCGGGTCACCCCCAATACACTGTAACCCGGGGCGAGGTTTGGTTTAACGGAAAATCGTTACTAGAAATGGAACCCGAAGTCCGTGCCCGTGAGGGATTGTTTTTAGCATTTCAATATCCTGTAGAACTGCCAGGCGTTAGCATGACTAATTTTATGAAAACCGCGCTTCAAGAACAATACCTTCACCAGGAGCGCGAACCCTTAAATGCAAAATCGTATTTGGCCTATCAAAAGCAAAAGCAAGCTGAGGTGCAATTAGATTCCCGTTTAGGCAGCCGTTCTGTTAATGAAGGATTTAGCGGGGGTGAAAAGAAACGTAATGAATTATATCAAATGGCCATGTTGCAGCCAAAACTAGCTATATTGGATGAAACCGATTCGGGCTTAGATATTGATGCCTTAAAAATTGTGGCACAGGGTGTTAATGCCTTACGTTCTCCAGACCGTTCGTTTTTAGTAATAACCCATTATCAACGCCTATTAGAATATATTGTACCAGACGTGGTACATGTTTTGTATAATGGCGTAATTGTTCAAAGTGGTGATGCTGCTTTAGCTCTAGAACTGGAAAAACATGGATATGATCCAATAAAAGCACGTTTTCAATGAGTTTAACTGTTTTAGATTCTTCACAACGTTTAACGGATGTGCTTCAAAACGAACATCGTAAGGTAATGTATGTGCAAGATTCTATCTTAAGCACCTGCCTTCAGGTTATCAGCCATGATGGCTTACCCACTGCCAAAAATGAATGGTACAAATATTGCCCGCTGGCTCAATTATTGCGTATTCCGTTAACAGAACTTAGGCAAGAATTTAAAGCACCTATACTGGATGCTACAGCGTTAAGGTCAGACCTTGAACTGCACATATTAAACGGTATTTTACAAATTCCAAATGCATTACCTGAAGGCATTGCCATATATAATTTTTCAGATCCCCTTGCCACTCCCTTAAATTTAAACACAAATCCATCGTATTTAGAAGCACTTAATATTGCTTACGCTCACGATGCATATCAAATACATATTTTACCCAATGCCCCCGAAAATGTACGTATACATGTGAGGTTTGCTCAAGAGGGCCAATCATCAACCTGGGTAAATACACGTTTACAATTACATATAGCCTCGGGAAAACGAATTCAGTGTGTTGAAGAATTTTGTTCCATACAAGGTGCCCATGCCGTTTTAAATTATTTTTCAGATTACATTTTGCATAACAATGCCGAATTACATCATACGATAATTCAAGAAAGTGGTGCTCAAGGATATCACATACAACACCGCAACGTTATACTTAACGAACAAGCAAATTACCAAGCCCTAACTTTTGTAGCCGGTGTCTCACTTGGACGCTTTGATCATGTTTTATGCTTTAAAGGCCATTCAGCCTCTGGAACCCTACGCGGATTAAGCCTGGTAAACCCGCAAGAATGCATTGATCATCATACGCGAATGCAACATGAGGTGGCACATACACAAAGTAATCAAATGTATAAAAGCCTGGTTGCGAATAAAGGTACAGCAGTATTTAACGGTGTAATTCATGTATTACCTCATGCTCAAAAAACAGATGCATATCAAAGTAGTAAAAACATGTTACTGGGAGAAGATGCGCAATGTTTTACCAAGCCACAACTTGAAATTTTTGCAAACGATGTTAAATGTTCACACGGTACATCCACCGGCCACATGGACCCTCAAGCTTTATTTTATTTACAAAGCAGAGGTATAGGTAAAAAAGAGGCGCAGCGCTTGCTACAAGATGCTTTTGCTTTAGAACTTATTAGACAGCATGATGCAACAGAAATTGCTGATTACCTTGAACATAAATTGAATTCACAATGGCTTCAATAAACGATATACGCGCTGCTTTTCCATATTTTTCGCAAGGCCCAGGCGCTACCGGTTATGTGTATTTGGATAATGCAGCTACCACTCAAAAACCATTTGCAGTGTTAGAGGCCATGAATCAGTTTTATATACATTCATGTGCAAATATTCATCGCGGGGTTCACCGATTGAGTCAATCGGCCAGTATTGCATTTGAAGATGCGCGCGGAACTACCGCACAGTATTTTGGAGTAAATAATCCGCAGCAGATTATTTTTACATCAGGCGCAACAGAAAGTATTAATTTACTGGCACAGGGTCTTGCAAAATCACATTTAAAACCGGGTGATTCCATTATGTTGAGTGTACTGGAACATCATGCTAATTTTTTACCCTGGCAGGAATGGGCACATGCACATCAGGGCACATTAAAGACCCTGCCGCTTACTTCAGATTTTGAAATCCATTGGCCTGAGCTTGAATCGCACTTTAAATCGGGTATTGCACTACTAAGCATAACGGCTGTTTCAAACACTTTGGGTATTCGGTTGCCGCTTGAGCAAATTATAAATATGGCCAAACGTTATGGCGTACCGGTATGTATTGATGCTGCACAGTTAGCTGCACACCAATACATGAACTTGGATACATTACAGCCCGATTTTTTAGTTTGTAGTGCTCATAAATTATATGGTCCAACAGGAACAGGTATACTGTATTTAGCCCCATCATGGTTAAATTCCTTACCCATAAGTAAAACCGGAGGAGGCGCCATAAGCAAGGTAAGCTGGGAAAAAACCGAATATGTTGATGGCGCTTTGCGTTATGAGGCCGGTACCCCAAATATAGCCGGCGTTTTAGGTTTTGCTGCGGCTTTAAAAAAGTTGCAGCAATGGGATTTAGCAACTTGCGAAAAACACGAACAGCAATGCTTAAACTATTTAGAACAGCAACTTATCCAAATACCAGAAATCATAGTTTATGCTCAGGGTAAGCCTAAAATAGGTTCCTTATCCTTTAATGTAAAAGGACATCATGCTTTTGACGTTGGAAGTTTTTTAGATCGTTATCAAATTGCAGTTCGAACCGGTCACCATTGCACCCAACCACTAATGACGCACCTTAATGTTTCGGGAACCATCAGAGTTTCTGTAGGAATTTATACGAGTCAGGATGATATTAATGCTTTTATTAATGCTCTAAAAAAAACCTTGGTTCATTTACTAAAATACCATGCCTGAAACACCGGAATTAATTGCCGAAACTATTGTACAGGAGTTTTCAGAATTTGGAGACGACTGGACTTTGAAATATGAGTTTTTAATGGAACAGGCGATACATTTAGAGCCTTTTCCAGATACGTACCGATTGGATGCGTTTTTGATTCCCGGCTGTCAGAGCCAGGTTTGGTTAGCTGTTGAACGTACAGAAAATCGGTATCATTTTTTTGCCGATAGCGATGCACTCATTACAAAGGGGATGATTGCCTTGTTATTACGTGTAGTACAAGATCAAACCGCGGCTGCCATTTCTGCCACATCTTTTGACTACATTACTAAAATTGGATTTCACAACCAATTGAGTCCAACCCGCGCTAATGGACTACGAAGTATGATACAGCGTATAAAACAAACTGTTGTTTAACATGCCAGCAATAATAATAACGGAGCACACCGACATAATGCAACGGGTTATTGATGAAATAAAAACCTGTTTTGATCCAGAAATTCCGGTTGATATTTGGGAGCTGGGCTTAATATACGAGCTGCATTTAAATAATGATTTTAATTTAGAAGTTGTAATGACGCTAACGTCACCTAATTGTCCTGCAGCCGAAACATTACCTGCCGAGGTAGAACAAAAATTAAAACTGCTACAAAATATTGCATCGGTAAATTTAAAGTTAACGTTTGAGCCCCCTTGGGAAAAAGAAATGATGAGCGAAGTTGCCCAGCTTGAACTTGGATTTATGTAAGCTTATTCACAAAATAAAATTGTATTTACTGAATTTTATAAAAAACGCCTTTTTGTAAAAAACCTAAATACATAGAATTTACGCTTAAATCATTATTAATATTTGGAGCTTTATCTATATCCATTTCTAATAATGGACCACCTCGCAATTCAAATTCCGCTCGATTTTTAAATATGCATAAGGATGCGCTCATCCATTGCGAACCAACTGTGTAAAAATCAAGTAAACAGTTATCGTATTGTTTCATTTTAATTTTAATGCCGGCGCCTTCATCAATTATAAAATTGTATTTATGTTTAGGATCGGCATGAATGGTATAATCTTTAACAATTTCAGGACGGTTTGGCGCATCATAGGTCATTATATACCGGGTACGCAAGTCGTCTATTCGGCTTAAGGTTAAACGTACATTTACCGAATCGATTTTAGCATTATATAGTTTTAAAATCCCGGTATAATTACCTAACCATGAGGTTTCAAAATTCTGCGCGCATATATAGTTTGAAATTGTAAAAAGTAAAAACAAACAGCAGACATAAGTTATTTTATTAATTTTAAAGATGAAATTATTTAAAATTTGGATTTTACCTTCGCTGGTTTTTGGCTGCATACTTTTTTTCTGGCAATTTTTATCTTTTGCAGCTTTAAATTTACACGAAAATGCCCAACAATATACTCCGCTACAAGATAGTATATGTAAGGTTTTGCAAACTTTTAACTTAAAAGAAGGGGGCTATATGTTGCCGCAACCGCAACCCGGATTAAGCCCTGAGGCTTGGGAATCACAAAATGCAATATTAAGCCAAAACCCATGGATTCGTATGAATTATTACACCAGCCGGAATGTATCCATGATTAAACCACTGTTGCTGGGATTTTTATCAGATTTAATTTTAGGTATTATTATTTTATGGATATTACATCAGTGCGCTAAGGAATCAAAATTAAAACACATTTTAATTTCTACTGTAATTGGCATAATTGCATTTATATATATCCCACTAACGAATCATATTTGGTTTCCAAGTTTTGATATTTGGGCCTATGCAATAGATGCTATTATACCTTTTGCCGCAATTGGATTGGTATATAGTGCATTTAAAATTAAAACATAAAAAAAGGGAAGCATTTGCCTCCCTTTATAGGTTTTAAATTTTTAAGATTAGTTTGAAGTACGGCTTAAACTGTAAATAACCAATCCAAAACCAATCTTGTTGATAGCATCGGCAATATTGTAAACAATATCCATTGCATGTGAAGCCGCCGCAGGATCACTTACAAGTTGTAATCCAAATAATCCGCCAGGGGTTCCTAAAATATATCCAAGAGGATAAATAGCCCAGCCTACTAATACAAACCATGAAAGTACGCGGTTTGCTTTAGCCACATCTGCGCCGGCTTGTTGCGCCAATTTAGACACCTCACCAAACCAAATTAAATATACAATATAAAAGTATGCTGCACCTGATATAACACCCCACATTACACTACTATCACGATCAATGGTTTCTCCAAAATATCCCGTTACCAACATCACAATAGATGCCGCAATTAAATTACGTAGCAAACTGATTTTTGCACCAGCCTTTTTAGTGATTAAATAAAATTCAACGCACATTAACGGCACGGTTAAAATCCAGTCTACATATCTAAAAAATGTAGGTGATTCGCCGGTTTCTAAATTGTATCCGCGCATATAATAATAATGCACAGCTGCAATAAAGGTGATTAAACCTGAAACCAATACCGAAGTACGCCATTTTGCAGGTGTGGTATTGAGTTCAAAGAAAAAGAACACAGAGGCGGCCATCATAGCCATCGTTCCAATAAAGAACGTAAACGCGACATAATTATCGCTTGCAATTTTTAAACTTTCCATAGTTTTGTTTTTTTGGTTTATAATAATAAAACTATGCAGATAAAGTATTGTTTAAAATTTTATAATAAAGATTAAACATTTAAACAGAGCAAATAAATAAATAATTGATAATCAGTATTTTAAATTTTATTCTAGTTTAGATTCTAACTGTTTAAAATGATTTTGACCGGGATATGTAATGGTATAATAAGCTTTTTTAAATAGCCAGCCCGATTCATCAAATAGCGTTATAAAAATTGTTTTATCCGTTCCGGGACTATATTCGGTATGATAATTGTAAACCGTAGAACTGGTTAAATCGGGTTTTTGATACCAGTAAAAACCCGATTCAAAGGTGCTTAAAAATTTTCCGTTTACAAACATTTTAACCTGATGAATACTATCTCGCTGCATATCATCTGAAAAATCTTTTAACCAAAAAATTTTCACATCAGCACTGTATTGGCAGCTCCCGTCATCTTTTTTAGCTTGTTCAGAAAAATTATCAGCTTTTGTATCGGTACATCCCGGTTTGGTACATGAACTTAAAAACCATACACAAATAAATAGTGCCAAACGCATACTTAAATGTATAAAAAATACATTAGCGAATTACACCAAGTGATTTTCCAACTTTTGTAAAGGCTTCAAGGGCTTTATCCAAATGTAATTTATCATGTGCTGCACTCAATTGAACCCGAATGCGGGCTTTATCTTTAGGTACAACCGGATAAAAGAAGCCAATAACATAAATACCCTCTTCAAGTAAATGGGCAGCAAAACGCTGCGCCAGTTTGGCATCGTACAGCATAATAGGTACAATGGCACTTTCACCGTCTTTAATATCAAAACCTGCCGCTTTAATACCAGATTTAAAGTACTTTATATTCCAATCCAGTTTATCGCGTAATTCGGTTGAATTTGTAAGTAAATCAAATACAGCGATACTGGCGCCAACAATACTTGGTGCTAAAGAATTGCTAAATAAATATGGGCGCGAACGTTGTCGCAAAAGTTCTATGATTTCTTTACGTCCACTGGTAAAGCCCCCCATGGCGCCTCCTAAAGCTTTACCTAGAGTGCCAGTAATAATATCCACACGACCCATTACATTTTTGGCTTCGATGGTTCCACGGCCTGTTGCTCCAATAAATCCGGTAGCATGACATTCGTCTACCATAACCAGGGCATTATATTGTTTTGCCAAATCGCAAATGGCATCCAGTGGTGCCACAAAACCATCCATACTAAAAACACCATCCGTTACAATTATTCGATGACGCAAATGCATACTGTTTTTCAACTGTTTTTCGAGATCTTGCATGTCACAGTTATTGTATCTAAAGCGTTGGGCCTTACAAAGTCTTACGCCATCAATAATACTGGCATGATTTAATGCATCGCTGATAATCGCATCCTGTTCATCAAACAAAGGTTCAAATACACCCCCGTTTGCATCAAATGCTGCGGCATACAAAATGGTGTCTTCGGTATTTAAAAAGTTTGAAATTTTTTGCTCTAAGGTTTTATGAATGTCTTGAGTGCCACATATAAAACGTACACTGCTCATACCAAAGCCATGGCTGTCGAGCGCGGCTTTAGCGCCCGCTATAACGTTGGGATGGCTGGACAGTCCTAAATAATTATTTGCACAAAACACAACCACATCTTTACCGTTTACCTTAACAACCGCGTCCATTGGACTGGTAATGATACGTTCCTTTTTATACAAACCCTGAGCCTCAATATCGGTTAACAGGGTTTGCAGTTGAGATTTTAAATTAGTGTACATAGTTAGATTTTTTTATAAAAGTAAAACTTCCCATGGGAAATGCATCCCAATATTGTTTACATCGTAATTCAGCGTGAAGGGTATCCGGGTGGGTTTGAGGCATAAGCCAAAGTTCAATAAATTTAGCATTTAGCGGGTCGTTTGCAAAAAGCTTTGTTACGTTTCCGCATGAAACAATATAGGAAATACCACTTACCCGATGTGGTAAGCCCTGATTTTGAAATATTGTTTCTGTTTTAAAGCTGCCCAATCCAATTAAACCTGTAATGGTTTTAGGTAATTTAAAATCTAATTGTATATATATAGAATCTGAAGTAAATCTAAACTTGGAATGAAGCGTATCACGGTCGCGTACGTTAACTAAAGCCCTTTCGCTTTTCCAAGAGCCAATTAAGGTATCGGGTAAATATTTTAGCTGTGTTTCACAACTTTGTAGCATCATGCTTAATACTAAGAAGATCCACTTAAACCTGTGCATCATAAACATAGGTTTTTAAAAATGTATTAAGCGCATTTTTATTTTGAGTGCCTATTAAAACCTTATCTCCAGAGTTAAGTGTTATTTGTAAACCATAACGCCCATTGAGATTATATACTAAACCGTAGCGTTTAGAAATATGATAGCCATAGCTCCAAAATTGGTAGGTTATTAGTTTAATAGAAACAATACGATCCCATGCCGTAAAATTTAAGGCTTTATCCGGAAAATTAAATCCGTAAAAAACACCGGCATTAGTAATTTTAATACTGAGCGTTAAATGTTTAAAAAGTAAAATTACACCACACAAAACAAAACTACCAATAGCAAAACACCAGGCTGTTGAAAGGGGATGATTTCCAATAGTTGTTTTACATATCCACTGAACAAACCCAATAAAAAAAAACAAAGCAGGAACAGCTAAGCCTAAAATCCAATGCCACCACGATTGTAGTTTTTGAATTTCAGTGTATTCTGCTTTAAAATTAGTGCACGTCATTTAAAATACTGGGCAAAGCATTTTCATACAATAATTTAAAATGATCCAGAGCGGGATAGGGTGTTTTATTAATTGTAATTTGAGTATCGGCATTAACCTGACCTAAACAAAAACTAGGCACCTCATGTTGCTGCATAAGTAATTCAAACGAAGACGCATGTTCAGGTTTAACACTAATTATACAACGTCCTTGCGATTCACCAAATAAGGCTGCATCAGCCCGCAGTGAAGGGGGTAGTGAAATGGTAAACCCTTTAGATTCTGTAAATGCCGATTCGAGTAATGCCAGAAACAAGCCACCGTCACTTAAATCCTGAGCCGATTGTACCCATGATTGACGTATGGCTTCTTGAATAGCTTTGTGTAAACGGCATTCCTCATCTAAATTAAAATACGGCGCCGGACTTTCTTTAATGCCTAAATATGCGTATAAGTACTCTGACGATGCTATATCATTTACCAAATGTCCTACAAGGAAAATTAGATCCCCACTTGATTTAAACGCAATTCCGGTATGCCATTGAGTATTTTCAATAAGGCCAATCATGCCAATGGTTGGAGTCGGAAATACCGGACCTTCAAAACTGGATTGGTTGTAAAAACTTACATTTCCACCGGTAACAGGTGTTTGCAGGGCAGTGCAGGCTTTACTCATACCTTTTATTGAACTTACAAATTGCCAATATACTTCGGGATTATAAGGGTTACCAAAATTGAGGCAATTGGTTACTGCACTGGCAATACCACCGCTGCAAGCAATATTGCGTGCAGCCTCACAAACGGCAATAGCACAGCCCGTTTCGGGATCGGCATGTACATAGCGGCTGTTACAATCTACCGACATTGCCAGGGCTTTTGAATGCCCTTTGATATTAACTACAGCAGCTGCAGAGGGTTTATTGGTTGATTTATTTACCGTGCCCACCATACTGTCATAATGCTCATATACCCAACGTTTGCTCGCTAAATTAGGATGCGAAGCCAAAAATTCCATAATAGGCAATAGCTGTTCGGGTTCGGCAACCGATTCAATATTAAATTGCTGATAGCGTTTAAAATACTCCGGTTCATGATACGCTCGTTCATATACAGGTGCACCTCCTCCTAAAACAAGTACATCGGCAGGTATATCGGCAACCAGTTCATCATGCATATAATATTTAAGGCGATTGCCTTTAGTAACAACACCAATTTGAGCACAATGTAAATCCCATTTATTAAAAACGCGTTCAACCTCAGCCTCACGACCCCGTTCAACGACCACCAGCATGCGTTCTTGAGATTCTGAAAGCAGAATTTCAAATGGATGCATCCCGCTTTGGCGCGTTGGAACCTTGTGCAACCAAATGTCCATACCGTGTTGACCTTTAGCACTCATTTCTGAAGTTGAACAGGTGATGCCTGCAGCGCCCATGTCTTGCATCCCAATTACGGCTCCGGTTTT
The DNA here is from genome assembly GCA_009927275.1 of Sphingobacteriia bacterium. Classification (GTDB taxonomy): domain Bacteria; phylum Bacteroidota; class Bacteroidia; order B-17B0; family Aurantibacillaceae; genus Aurantibacillus. The sequence continues at coordinate 29,430 of RFNG01000149.1, forward strand.
AATAACTTCTAAACTGGCTTCCAACAACAGTTTTTCTTGAAAGGGATCCCCTACCTGAACAGCTGGTAAATCTTTGGCTGATTCTTCAGTAATATCTTTACTAGCAAAAGATGCGCCTGCAATACCATCTTTACCGGTAGAAGAACCAACAATAAATACAGGATTTCCTGCACCATAGGCAATAGCGCTAACGGTTTCTCCTTTTTTTACCAATCCCACACTCATGGCATTTACCAAGGGATTGGTTTGAAAACTCGAATCGAAAAACACTTCACCGCCAACAGTTGGAATACCAAAAGCATTTCCATAATCTCCAATACCCTTCACCACGCCTTTTAATAACCATTGTGTTTTGGAATGTTTCGGATCTCCAAATCGTAATGCATTCATTTGTGCAATGGGTCGGGCACCCATGGTAAATATATCGCGGTTTATACCTCCAACACCCGTAGCCGCACCTTGATACGGTTCTAAGGCACTCGGATGGTTATGCGATTCAATTTTAAAAGCACAGCCCAGGCCATCACCTATGTCAACTAAACCGGCATTTTCTTCTCCGGCTTTAGCCAACATATGAGGACCATCTTTAGGTAGTGTTTTAAGCCATCGGATGGAATTTTTATACGAGCAATGTTCGCTCCACATTACAGAAAACACAGATAATTCGGTAAAATTTGGGGTTCGTCCCAAAATGGAGATTATACGTTCAAATTCCTCGGGTAATAAGCCCAAATTTTGGGCATCTTTTGCTTCGGCAAGCTGTTTGGAATAACTCATAATGCTTTTACAAATGTATAGTACGGCGCCCTTAAGTGTTACCTGAGTTATCATCTTTTTTTAAAAACATTATCGAAATTCCTTAGAATTAATTAATACATTTAAATCAAGCATGAAAAAGCACTTTTGTACATATATATTTTGCATGATTATGTCGGTGTGCTGGGCTCAAAAGTTTGAGGCATTTTCAACCGACACCCTAAAATTTATTGAAGAATTTGAGGCTAATGTAATCCAAGAATCTCCTAATAAGCAAGAGGCTACACAACGAGTAAATGCATTTAAATCATTTTGGCTTGAAGGCACGATTAGTACCACGGATAAAGATTGGTTTATGGAAGCCATAAATTCTATGCGTGCTAATAAACTTAGAACACACCCGCATTTTATATTGTTAGCGGAAGCATTACAGTCTTGTTTAACATCCCAATCCCAACTATCTCAGCAGCAAATTAGGGCATGGAAAACAACGGTTGATAAATTAATTTCAAAAAAGCAGTCACGCCCGTTAACAGCCGTATTAGAATGTTCAAATACCCTATTTAAAGACGGTATTTTATATGCAGAGGGTGCTTTTAGGTATCTGGTTTACGGCAATTCATTTGTTTTTCATTTTGATTCTGTGCCGGGTGTACATATTACACAGGCAGCCCTGAGTGGAAAAAATAATAGCGAAGACAGCATTCATGTACAACAAGCGGATGTGTGGTTTTATCCGCTGAATTCAAAATTTAAAGGTATAGCGGGACGGTTACCTTGGAATAAAAGTGGTAATGATAAAGCCTATGCCGATTTGTATCGATATACCATTGACGCGCGTTCTGGAAATTTAACTGCAGACTCTGCATATTTTCAAGGAAACAGCTATGTAAAAACGCGTCAACCGGGTAAAATAATTGATAAAATTATACATGAAAATCAGGTTTTAACCTATCCCAGGTTTGAAAGCAACAGTAAACGCGTACAATTGAATTCTATTTATCCCGAAGTAGACTATGAGGGCGGCTTTACTATCAGGGGCGATAACTTTGTGGGATTTGGTACGGCCTTACAACCCAGCGCAATAGTTTTAAAACGACAAAACAAGCCATTTATACGGGTAATATCTAAGAATTTAAGCATGAGCCCAAATGCTATTTTAGCAGCATCTTCAGCCATACGAATTTATTTAGACGGCGATAGTATTTACCATCCGGATTCAAAGTTTACATACCTTTTAAATCAAGATCAGGTTTCAATATACAGAGGTGACGACGGACTTCAAAAAAGTCCCTTTCAAAACACCTATCATAAATTGGCCGTATATGTAGAGCAAATTTTGTGGAATAAAAAAACAGACACATTAGCATTTAACTTTTTAACTCGAAAATCAGAAACGGAAGCTTTTTTTGAATCCCATGATTTTTTTAGTAAAGACCGTGCAGAGTACTTAAAATTTGGTGAAGCAAAACACCCGGTATTTCAGTTGTTTAAACTTTATAACGATTTAGGTAAATCTATGGAAATACCCCTTCAGTCCTTTTGCCGTCAGATGTTGGCACTGCCCCAAGACCTAAGACCATTATTATTTAAAATGGCCATTGCAGGTTTAATTGATTATAACGTAGATACCGATGAAATTAAAATTAAACAAAAGCTTTTGGATGTTGTGGATGTTATAAATAAAAAACGTGATTCCGATAACATTTCTATTCATTCAGTTTTTCCGGCACAGGACAACGCTGTTATGAATTTAAAAAATAAAGATTTAACCATTCGGGGTGTTAAATTTATTGTGCTCAGTGATTCTCAGCGCGTTTTTGTATTTCCTAAAGGAAATCAGGTTACACTTAAAAAAAACAGAGACATGCAATTTGATGGAGTTGTTTCATCGGGAAAATTTGAATTTATTGGAAAAGCGTTTCAGTTTTCATATGCCGACTTTAAAATGGGCATGCAAAATTTAGATTCAATCCGCATTTTTATTGAAAAAAAACAAAATGGCGCAACGGCATCCTCGTTTTCAAAACTTCAAACCCTTATTGAAAATTGCAGTGGTGAATTGCGTATAGATGGACCTACAAATAAATCAGGCCGTTTACAGGCCGATGGATTTCCAATGTTTAAAAGCAATAAAGAGAGTTTTGCGTATTACGACAGTAAAAAAACATACCGTGGTGTTTATGACCGTTCTAAAGTGTTTTTTAAACTGGATCCGTTTACGATTCAAAATCTCGATAATTTTAAAAATGAAAAAATTCTTTTTTCCGGAATTTTCAATTCTGGTGGTATTGTACCGCAAATCAAAGATACCTTGCGTATAATGCCCGATCTTTCTTTAGGATTTATTAAGCAAACACCACCAGGAGGCTACCCAATGTACGGCGGCAAAGCTACGTTTGAAAACGAATTACGTTTAAGTAACAGTGGTTTAATGGGAAATGGCTTGTTTACATTTAGCCAGAGTAAATCGCAGGTTAAAAACTTTATTTTTTTTCCGGACAGTGCCTCAGGATATGCTTTAACGTATGATGTTAATGAATTAAAAGCACCTGAATTTCCAGTAGTGCATGGCGACACAGTAAAATTGCGGTATCAACTGTTTGAAAACACCTTATTGGCATACCATCAAAAAACACCCTTTCGGGCCTATAAAGAAAATGTTAAACTCTTTGGCCGATTAGATTTAACCATGCAGCATCTAACCGGTTCTGGACGCGTTTCTTTTGTTAGCGCAGACTTGATTTCAACTCGGTTTAATTTTTTAAGACGTACTTTTAATGCCGATACTGCAAATTTTCAATTAAAGGCTGTTGATGAAGAAGGCCTTAGCTTCAGTACGGTAAATTTAAAATCTAAAATTGATTTTGATAAAATGGTGGGTGAATTTATAAACAATGGAAAGGGCTCATTTGTACGCTTTGATAAAAATCAATACATCGCCAGTATGGATCGTTTTAAATGGTCTATTGATAAAGATGAATTAGAACTGGGAGATAGTAAAAAACGTACTCTAACAGCAGAGGAGGAAGAATCCGGTGTTAACCTTGAAGGCCCAGAATTTATTAGCGTGCATCCCAAACAAGATTCATTACGTTTTTTTGCACCAGGAGCAAAATACCAAATACGTAAATACATTATTAATTGTTTTAATGTGCCTTTTATAGATGTTGCCGATGCGCGTTTAATACCTCATAATGGGGATGTAACCATTTATAAAAACGCCAAACTTGATACGCTAGAAAACGCTACCCTAATTGCCAATACGGTTACCAAATATCATAAAATCACAAAAGTTAAAGCCGAGGTTTTTGGCCGTAGGGATTATTTAGCCTCTGGGGATTATCAATATATTGACGAAAATAAAAAACCCTATCAAATTCATTTTGCAAAAATTAAACCGGACACCTCCGGGCAAACCGTTTCAGAAGGCGATATTCCTGAACGGGCACAGTTTAAATTCAATGATTTTTTCAGTTTTGCAGGCAATGTTATTTTATATGCAGCCCAACCTTACCTTACGTTTAAAGGTGGCACTAAAATTGTACATAACTGTAAAGATGTACCCAAATCGTATCTAAATTTTGAGGGGGAGATAAATCCTAATAATATTCAAATCCCCATCCCTAAAATTGCCAAAGACATGAACGCGCAACCTGTTGGCACTGGTTTTGTTTTACAGCCCGACTCTGGAAAAATATTACATGCATTTGTAAGTTTAATGGACGATGCACCCAAACAATCGCTTTTTACAGGCGAGGGGCTTATGATTTTTGACCGAAAAATTAAAGCCTACCAAATTTCAAATGCAGATAAATTACAGGAGCGAAACATGCCGGGTACATTTATTGAGTTAAATACCAAAACCTGTAAATTAAATGGAGAGGGGCTTTGGGATTTAAGTAAAAATCTGGGTCAGGTTAAATTACAAACATTTGGTGTTTTTAAGTCAAATCCCACAACCGATAGTTTAACCATGCAGGCCATGATGGTTTTGGATTTTTTCTTTGATAACGGGGTGTTAAAGCGGATGTTTAAAGACTTTGAAAACAAAATGCCGTCCATGAAACCCTCTTCCACAGATGCCGAGGTCTTAACACATGGATTAACCGATATTTTGGGAAAAGAACGTGCAGATAAAGCCTTGTCAGATTTAAGTTTATACGGGAATTATAAAAAATTTCCTGATGAACTAAATAAAAGTTTGGTGTTAAGTGATATTCAGTTAAGGTATGTTCCCGAAGCGCAAGCCTTTGCCAGTTCGGGGATGTTTAGCATTGCAAACATTTTAAAAAACGAAGTGTTTCGATACGTTAAAGGGGTAATTACCATACGTAAATTAAAAACGGGTGATTTACTGGATATATATATTGAGCCTAGCGCCAATACCTGGTATTACTTCAGCTATTCAAAAGGCGTAATGCTGGCCGTAAGTAGTAATACCGAGTTTAACAATGAATTAGATCAAGTAAAAGCAAAAAATAAAAAACAAAATGTTACAGAGGGGCCCTCATTTCGTTTTGACCTTACAAAGCCTATTAAAAAAGATCAGTATTTAAATCGGATAGCGCAGTTGGGATTATATGGAAATCGTATTTCAGATGATACAGGATCTGAAGATGCTTCTGATGACTAGATTTTACCAAACCCTTTGTTATTTTTGTACCCTGAATATGAAAACCATGAAACATATTATTACTGTACTGCTGATATGCAGTTTAATGATTCCTCAATTACTTATTGCCGATGAAGGCATGTGGCTTGTGCATTTAATAGGCGCTAAAACATTTGCTCAAATGCAAAAACGCGGTTTAAAACTCAGCAAAGAACAGCTTTACGACATCAACAAAAGCAGTATAAAAGATGCCATAGCAATTTTTGGTGGCGGATGTACCTCCGAGATGGTAAGTGCACAAGGATTGCTTTTTACCAATCACCATTGCGGATATGACGCTATTGCCGCAGCCAGTTCAGTGGAACATAATTATTTAAAAGATGGATTTTGGGCTAAATCTAAAGATCAAGAAATTCCCTGCCCCGGATTAAGCGTACAATTTTTAATTAAAATTGAAGATGTAACAACTGCGGTTAATGAAAAGTTAAAAGGGCTAGCTCCAAAATTATATACATCTAAACTACCCGGAATTTTAACCGAAATGCAAAATGCGGCTCAGGACGGGACACCCTACGAAGTTCGCATTTCTGCGTTTTTTAAAGGAAATCAGTTTTTAAAATTTACCTATTTACGCTACAAAGATGTACGATTGGTAGGAACACCTCCAGAAAGTATTGGAAAATTTGGCGGTGATACCGACAACTGGGAATGGCCTCGCCACACAGGTGATTTTTCAATTTTTAGGGTGTATATGTCACCCGACGGAAATGCGTCTGAATATAATATGGCCAACATTCCTTTTGTTCCTAAACATGTTTTGCCGGTTTCTATAAAAGGTCTTAATGATGGTGATTACGCCATGATATATGGGTATCCGGGTTCAACCAACCGCTACGAAACCTCATACGGTGTTCAGCTTAAAACCGACATTGAAAACCCTACACTGGTAGCCCTTCGTGATGCACGACTAAAATTTATGTATAACGAAATGATAAAAGATCCAAAAGTTAAAATTCAGTTGGCTAGCTCTTATGCCGGAATAGCAAACTATTGGAAATTTTTTGACGGAGAAAGCAAGCAATTACTCAAACACAAGGTTTTTGAAACCAAACAAATGGAAGAAGCACGGTTTGAAAAGTGGGCGAGCGGAAAAACCCTGTATGACAGTTTATTTATAAAACTCCAGCAGGTTTACCAAGACTGGAGGCCGTTTGCAAAAAGCCAGGTATTTTTTAGAGAAGGCATCATGGGATCACCCTTAATCGCCTTTGCCGCAGGTTTAAAATCTTTTGACATGATGATGTCTAACCCCAATGCAACCGAAGCAGAAAAAGCAGCCGCGCGTAAGCAAATTGCTTCTGGATACGAACGTTTCATTGCCGGTGAAAATACAGCATCTGATAAAAAAATACTTGCCTATATGCTTAAAGAATTTGTTTACAGTATTGAAGGGAAGCAAACACCGGGCAGTTTTTATCAAATGCTAAAAAGCACCTATGGACCTTTGCAGGATGAAGAAACTTATAATCGGTTTGTAAAAAATGTTTTTGATCAAACCCTCTTGCTTAATAAAGAGTCATTTACCAATTGGCTTTCAAAACCAGATACAATGACATTACATAAAGACCCGGCCTATAAAACTGCACGTATTTTTTTAGATCATTACCAGCAAACGGTTGAACCTTTTTTCAAATCATTTTCAGCCGCTAGTTACGGTTTAAATCATTTGTACCAAAAAGGTATTTTAGAACAAAAAAAGGGACAAGAATATTATCCCGACGCCAACTTTACAATGCGTATTTCATACGGCAACGTAAAATCCTACACTCCAAAAGATGCAGTGCGCTATGCTGAAGTTTGTACAACGCGTGGTATTTTAGAAAAATACAAACCCGGAGATTATGAATTTGATGCACCTTCTAAGCTTATTGATTTAATTCAAAAACGTGATTTTGGGCCCTATGCAGACCCTAAACATAAAGATGTTGTTGTTAGTTTTATTACTACAAATGATATTACAGGGGGCAATTCAGGCTCACCGGTATTAAACGCCAAAGGTGAGCTTATTGGTTTGGCATTTGATGGCAATTACGAGGCACTCAGTCACAAAATTGCATTTGATGCCGACTTAAATCGTACCATTTGCCTGGATGTTAGGTATTTACTTTTTGTAGTTGATAAACTTGGTGGAGCTACAAATATTATTAACGAA
>RFNG01000031.1 GCA_009927275.1 Sphingobacteriia bacterium
CTCAAGTTGGTAAAGTAATCCTATGTAAAACATAAGTGATAAGCTTTGATAGACAGATAATATATTTGACAAATCGTAGAAATAAAAACACAAACATTTATAAATTATTTATAATATTTCTTTTATTTTCTAACAATTCTCTTTTTTGTCAAAATTTAATCCCCAATGGTGGTTTTGAACAATATTCCTCTTGTCCAGTGTTTTTTGGAGATTTTAATAAGGTAATTTCATGGCTAAACCCAAATATTGGCACTCCCGACTATTATCATCAATGTGCAGGTACAAATGTTGGAATTCCTAGCAATTGGGGTGGCTATCAAATAGCTCATAGTGGAAGCGCTTATGTTGGACTTACATTACGTGAAGGTTTTAATTTTAGAGAGTATATCCAAATACAATTTACAAGCACATTAATTCGTGACACCTGCTATCATTTTAAAATGTATATTAATCTTGCTAACAAGTGTAATAAGGCGACTGATGAAATTGGAGTATATTTTTCTAGCACTCTTATATCTAGTAATAATTCATCCATTTTACCTTTAACACCTCAGCTTAACAATAAAACAGGTTATATCACAGACACTTTAAATTGGACACTTGTAACCGGTGATTATTTAAGCAATGGAAATGAAAACTATTTAATCATTGGAAACTTTAAGAATGATAGTGCTACATCATTAGTTTCAGTTAATTCTCAAGGACAGGACATTACCTATTATTATATTGATGACGTTTCAATGTTTAAGATTAAGAATTGCAGTGTTGGGATAAACAAACTTGATAAAAACATGAAATTTACAGTTGGACCAAATCCCTTTTTGCATCATATAATTTTTACCGTTCCAGAAGCTGATCAAATTGAAGTTTCACTTCTCGATATTTCTGGTTATAAAATTGTGAAACAAAATTCATCAACTCAATGACTTTAAATACAGAACAACTTGAGGCTGGAATTTATTTTTATCAGTTAAGAAATTCTATGGGAAAATTAGCAGTTGGGAAATTAATAAAATTATGAAGCGGCAATTTCTTCAAAAAAATTGTTAATAGCTTCTAAATATAATGACAGTTATAATTTATAAACAAAAATCAATTTCTTGTAATTTTTCAATTTCCCAGTAAATCTTACTATGCTCATAAATTGCGTACTATATAATACAAATAAAACAGTGATCTTTTATGCATTAACAATTG
>RFNG01000044.1 GCA_009927275.1 Sphingobacteriia bacterium
ATCTAATCTATTAAATATATCAACAAGTATTTTAGCTTTTTTAACCGAAAAATCGATATCTACACGATTCACAACAATCTTCTCCTGAAAGTTTCCTTTTTTCCAATCTACATATTCTAAGCAGGTGATAAATCTATATCCAAGATCTTTTACAACTCTATACTCTTTCTCAATATATTTAAATGTAAATTTCATAATGCCTTCTCCTCTTTTAATACACAAAACTTATCATAAAAACTACGTGTAACATACCCTTTTTTATACAATAAAAAGAAAAAAGGCCTAAGTCTTTCAAACGTACGTTTATATGTTGGATAATCGGTATAATGCTTATTGGGCGCATTCATAATGCCATCCCACTGCTTATCATCATAACTCAAACGCGTTTTTATCTCGGTTAAAAGATCCTTCTCAAAAGGTTTTGGTTCTTTGATCTTTTGCAAAGCTTCGTCCCTCGACATTTGTCCACTTCGTACAAGTGCCGAATACTCACACCATCGTAAATCAATTCCAAATTTTACAGGCAAATAATAATTATTAATGAAGTACGCTGTACGGTTTTCCATATGATGACCTCCATACCATTGCCAACCATATTCTTTTGTAAGGAATTTCTTTGTTTCGTCTTTTTATAATCCATGTAATAAAGCGGTCTAAATTTTTTAATCTTGTTCACTACCATCCACTTTATCCATTTACTTAACCATAAGAGTGGTGTTGACTTTATCTTTCCATCACCAAATTTTTTATGAATAGATTTGATGTATTTAGCATCCATATAGAACCATCCCGGAGGCGAAACACCTTCCGTGCGAAATGAATGTCCCTCCCAAATATGTTTCACTCCATACTTTTCACAAGCCATATAATGCGTAGTTGCCAAGGCGAGATCGGTTGCTGCTTCAAATTCTGGAACTGATGCTTTAAGCAAAGAGCGCTGTATGGCTTCAAACTCACTATTGTCAACAACATATGTAAAAAGGTCAATGTTTAATTTATCAATTATAGTTTTAATATTTTCTACTGCGATCTTAGAATTATATGTATTGTCGAAGTGAACAGCAAGAACACGCAAACCATAAACATTCTTAGCCAAATGTAACATATACGATGAATCGCATCCTCCACTAACACCAATCACAACGTCATACGGTTTACCCATCCCATCTTTTTTCATTATCTCAACATATGCATTAATGATTTTTCTACCCGCTTCTCCAGTAGGATATTGGGAATTCATAGAATCGTATTGCTCACAATAATTACAAATACCTTCTGTGTTAAAAGTAATCTTGGGAATATCAGAATGGTAAATACAACGATTACAGGTTTGCATTAGATGAAATAATCAAATCGGATTTCATTTTCTGTAATAATTACAGTACCAATTTGTTTTGCCGGTGTGCCGGCCACAATAGCATATTCAGGAAATGATTTATTTACAAAACTTTGCGCAGCTACTATACAGTGATGCCCAAGTGATACATTTTTACCGATGATAGAATGTGGTCCAATATACACATTATCGCCAATAGATACTGGTAATCGTTCAATGGGTAATTGACCATTGCTTAATGTAGCTTTTACATTATCATGTGAATATATATGAACGCCTGCTGAAATGGTGCAGTGATTTCCAATGGATAACCCGCCAGAACCATCAAGTATCGTAAACATTCCAATCCAGCAATTTTCACCCACTTTTACATTGCCAAATACATAACTAGAATCGTAAATATTTGTGCCTCTTCCAAAACCCAAACGTTGAGCCCTTTGCCAACGATCATTAAGATGATCGGCCATTGGCAAAGAACGCTGCAGATGCTTTAGAAATCCTTGTTCCAAAACTTCATTTAATTTATCTGCAGTCTCAAACTGATCTTGTAATGCTTTTTTTCCCTCCAGTATTTTTTTACGATCCATTTTTTACTTTGTTTGATTTCTAATCCATTCTGCAGTTCGTAATACACCTTCTTCCAAATCTACCTGAGCTTTAAAATCTAATATGTCTTTTGCTTTAAGAACACTTGGAATTCGAATGGCAATATCAGCTGATAAAGGTGGATCAAAAACAATTTTCGATTCTGATTTTAAAACACGGCAAACAAGTTGTGCCAATCCTAATATTGTAATAACAGCACGAGCATTTCCAATATTAAAACTTTCTCCAATCGCATTTGGATTCTCTATGCATCGTTTTAAACAGTCTACAAAATCTTCAACAAAACACCATGCTCTAATTTGTGAGCCATCACCATCTATATGAATATCTTGATGTTTTAACGCCTTATTAATAAAAATTTGCATTGCGCCTTCACCCGTTTGCCCTGGACCATAAACATTAAATGGTCTTACTGTTACAACTGGTAATTGGTATTGTTTATAATATGCATGTGCTAAATGCTCCCCAGCTAATTTACTTACGGCGTAAGTCCAACGTGCTTCACCAGCACTTCCCGCTACAGTTTGATCACTTTCAGATGATTTGAATGCCATTGATCCAAATACTTCTGAGGTTGAGAAATCTATAAACCTACCTTTAATTCCATTTTCGTGGGCTGCCCTGAGCGTATTTGCGGTTCCCATCATATTCACTTCCATGGTTTTAACAGGATCTTTTATTACGGTATCTATTCCTGCAATTCCTGCCGCATGAATTACAATATCACTTCCTTTCATAGCACCACTTAACATGTCAAAATCAAGCACATCTCCTTTAACGATTTTTATATTCTTGTGATTTGCAATACTGCTTGCCGAAATAGTATCACGATGAAAATTATCGTAAACTATAATTTTGTTACACTCAATATATTGCATAATAAGCGTATTGGCTATAAACCCGGCGCCACCGGTTATAAAAAATGTTTTGTTTTGTATCATTCTATCAATTTATTGACTGTTTTTGAAATATAATCTATTTGCTGTTCGTTTAATAGGTCATACATCGGCAAAGCAAGCCCTTGCATATAAGCTGTAAATGCATTTGGAAATAATTTTTTACAATCAAGTTTATATTTCATTTGATAAGCTGTAACGTGTGGTATGCATTGAGCTCCATAATTTGTTCCTATTTTGTGTTGCTTTAACTTTTCAATAAGCGTATCCCTATTGATTCCACCCCTTACGATTACATGATAGGTTTGCCACGTATGATTGGCATAGCTTGGAACTACCGGTAAAATTAATTTATTTTGGTCAAGTTTTTGTTGATAGAGTTTTGACAATTTTTGTTTGTGTAAAATACCTTTTTGTAGACGATCCATTTGCGAAAGCACCATTGCAGCTTGAAAATCAGTCATTCGGTAATTGTATCCAAATTCTATAAAATCCATTTTACCATCCATCACTTCAATTCCATGGTTTCTTAATTGTTTTATTTTCCTGTCGTATGCCGCATCTTTTGTTAATAACACACCTCCTTCCCCACTTGTGATTGCCTTACGTGGATGAAAGGAAAATGAAGCAAGGTCGCCAAATGTACCAACATGTTGTCCTTTATAAGAAGCACCAAGTGCGCAAGCGGCATCTTCAATAATAAATAACTTATACTTTTTAGCAATTATATTTATAGCATCAATATCACATGATAAACCAAATTCGTGTACGGGAATAATAGCCTTAGTTTTTGATGTGATGGCATTTTCTATCCTGCCAACATCTATGTTAAATGTATTCAAGTCAATATCGACAAATACCGGAGTTGCTCCAACATGCTCAACAACATTAGCAGTTGCAACATATGAGAAAGCAGGAACTATAACCTCATCGCCTTGTTTAATACCAAGTATTTTTAAAGCCAAGTGAAGTGTAACAGTGCCATTACTCAAAGCACTTGCATGTATTAAGTTATTATATTGTTCAAAGGTTTTTTCTAGTTCGGTTACATATTTACCTTGTACAAGCATGCCACTTCTAATAACCGATTCCACTTGTTGTAAGTCTTTATCGGTGATATTTGGTTTTGACAAGGGTATAAACTCCATACTAATTTATCTTCCAAGAAGCATTTGGTCTTACATAGCCTAATTTAAAGTCGTATATTATACCTGTTGAATTATTGTTACTCACATTAAGTATGTTAATCTCCACAAGATTTTCAAGATAATCTAGAGTGAGTCCATCACTTAAATGAGCGCCAAACGTAAGAAAATATTTACCTGGCTGAAAGTTATTTTCGATATCAAGTTCAAAATATACACGATCAGAAGTTACATTATAATATCCATTCTTATAGGCATTCGTGGTATGCGCCAATTCAATCCCTTCAATACTCAAAATTCGAACGTCGAACATTACATTTGAATAGTGTTCCAAGAATTCAATTTCACATTTTATAGATATAGTTTCATTAAAATATATCACATTTCCGTTTACAAATTCAGGATTTGTTAGTTCTATCTTCCTGTAAAAAGCCTTACCTGTGTTAAAAGTGCGGTGGTGTGTTTCAATCTGTCCTCTATTTTCACTAGCGTTCAAACCAGATAAATAATAGGATATACCATCGGTTACAGAGCCATCAAAAGCTAAAGCTCCATCTTGCAAAACTAAAGCACGTTTGCATAAAGATTTTACAGCAGCCATATTATGGCTCACAAATAAAACCGTTCGACCGTTTCCGGCAACATCTCTCATTTTTCCAATACACTTTTCTTGAAATTCAATATCTCCAACAGCAAGCACTTCATCTATTACTAAAATATCCGGCTCAAGGTGGGCGGCCACTGCAAAAGCTAAACGTACGTACATTCCGCTACTGTAACGTTTTACCGGTGTATCAATATATTTTGCTACACCACTAAATTCAATTATCTCATCTAATTTCGAAGCTATCTCAAACTTTTTCATTCCAAGAATAGCACCATTTAAAAATACATTATCTCTACCCGAAAGATCAGGATGAAAACCGGTGCCAACCTCAAGTAATGATGCTAAACGACCTTTATACCTTAGTTTTCCTTTTGTAGGCTCTGTTACTCTTGATAATATTTTTAATAGCGTTGATTTTCCGGCACCATTTTTACCAATAATGCCAACGATTTCTCCATGGTTAATATTAAAATTTACATCGCGTAATGCCCATACATACTTAGAGTCTCCTTTCATGCCAGAATTATCACGCTTATTAACTTCTCCCACTTTCAGAAACGGATCTTCGTTTCCTTTAAGTTTTGCCATTAGCCGTTGCATATCATCTGCTAGACTCGACATGCCAACAAACCCTAATTTGTATTGTTTTGAAATATGTTCAGCCTGAATGACAGAGCTCATGTTAAACGGTGTCCATGAATCGTTTCTCAACTTTTGAGAATATATACATTCCTAAAATAAGAGTTAGTAGTATAATTGTGATGTCTAATAGTAAGAGGTTTATGCTAAATAAACCATTTGAGGTAAATGCAAATTTACAACCCTCAATAATTCCAGCAAGTGGATTTGCCAATAATAATTTATAAATAAAAGAATGACTGTCTATGGCAAATAAGGGATATGCAATTGGCGTTGCGTACATTAGTAATTGTATTCCAAAACCTACCAACATTGTTAGATCGCGGTATTTAGTAGTGAATGACGACACCATCAAACCCAAACCCATTGCAAATAAAGCAAGAGCTATTAGGTAAATGGGTAATAAAAATAATGAGAGATTAGGCATAAGGCTTACCCCTTGAAAAATAACACCGTATAAATAAACAATAAGAAATAAACCAAACTGAATTGAAAATTTAAATATGCCGGATAATAACACCGAAATTGGAACGGTGAGGCGGGGAAAATAAACTTTACTAAATACGGATGCATTCATCACAAATGTTGCCGAAATTTTATTAAAACATTCGGCAAAGAAATTCCAAAATGACAACCCCAATAAATAAAATGCAAATGAAGAAATATTTGGAGGTGTCTGAATTTTTGCTATATTACCAAATACAATAGTAAAAACGATACTTGTAAGTATAGGTTGAATAACAAGCCATAAAGGCCCCAAGATTGTCTGCTGATAACTCGACTTTATATCGCGCATTAAAAACAAAAAAATTAGATCTTTGTATTCCTTAAGCTCTTTTATTATTCTAGTCAGCTTAAACGGGTTGCCTTTTTCAATTATATGCCATTTATCAGTCATTATTCTTGTATCACGTTTTCTCGTGTCGGAAAATTAATTAATACCCCCATTCCCTTTTTACTGTAAACAGCCATGCTTCCAATAGCTGCAGCTTGTGCATTGCTTTTATAAAGAACCTCTTTTAAATGATTTAAATTACCGCAACCACCGGCTGCAATAACAGGAACATCTACCGAAGAAACTACTTGTTCAATTACTTCATTATCATAACCTTCCCAAGTGCCATCTTTATCTACACTTTGCACCATCAATTCTCCTATCCCTAATTCTTTTACTAAGTAATTTGCGTATGCTATAATATCATACTTGATTTTATGTCCTGTATACGAATGCGGTGATTTTGAACTAAACATGGGTTTTTTAAAGTCTATGCAAGCCACAACTGCTTGCGATCCGTATGCCGCTATTACATTTTTTATAGTTTCAGGATGTTCCTGAATTAAAGAATTAACAATCACTTTTTCTATTCCCAACTTATACAAAGTTGCAAAATCATCAAAGGTTTTTACGCCACCACCGTAGGCAAAAGGCATAAAGGCTTCCCCTGCCATATCAGCTATTTTGGTAAAATTTGGTCTGCGTTTTTGTTTTGAAGCATTAATATCAATTAAAATTAATTCATCCACTTCCTTTTCATTAAAAATCTTTATGGCATTTATAGGATCCCCAATATACGAGGGGTTTTTAAATTTAACCGTTTTTACCAATCCACTTCCGTCGTATAGTAAACAAGGTATAATTCGTTTAAGTGCCATCAAAGTTTTGCAAAATTCTCAAATACCTTCATTCCAAAATTTAAACTTTTTTCAGGATGAAATTGGGTTCCATAAATGTTCTCTTTATTTACAGCACAAGTAAATTCTCTACCAAAATTACTTGTAGCTATACTATGTTCGCTATTAAAACATTTTACAAAATAGGAATGAACAAAATAAAATCGATTTCTTCCTTTATCCAGTAATTTATTTTCACGCTTAACATCAATATAATTCCATCCCATATGCGGTATTTTTAATTTCATTGCAGAATCAGGAATAAATTTTATGGTTTCGGCATCAATCCATCCTAATCCCGGTTTTATTCCTTCTTCACTTCGGTTTGTAAGTAATTGCATGCCTAAACAAATACCAAGTACAGGTACTTTTTCTTGTAATACTTTGTTGTTTAAGATTGGAATTAAACCCGATGCTTCCAGGTTTATCATTCCTGCATCAAATGCGCCCACACCTGGCAATAATAACTTTTGTGCTTTTGCAATTATATCCTTATCGCATGAAATACAAACATCTTTAACGTTTAATTTTTTAAACATATTAAAAACAGAAGCCACATTTCCAAGTCCATAATCTACAATAACAATCATTTTTTTATTTTTTTTCAAGTATTTCTGAAGGAACATGCACTGTTAATGAATACCCAATACTATCAATCGTAATGCGATATACATGACCTCCAGTAATCGCTTTAATAGCACCCATGAGACCTTTGAATGGGCCGTACTTAATTAAAACTTTGTCGCCCGGTTGAAGTGATTGTGAAAACGATCCCTCAACGAAATACCCTTTTGCTTCAATTGACTTTAATGCTGCTATTTCAACGTCTCTTACTATGGCATCTCCACCGTTATAGCGCACATAACTTATAACGCCATGTGCTTTAAATACGGTGTCACGTACCATATCATCCACTTTAACAAAAACATAACCATTAATTATTGGGAAACTTACCGTTTTTATTCTATCACTCCACTTGCGACGTTCTGTTCGGAGCGGAACATAACTTTCTAAACCAAGTTCAAATAATTTTTTATTTACTTTTTTTTCACTGCGTGATGCAACGTATAATACTTTCCAATTCATATAAATTATGTACAGCTACGCCACCTCAGTCACAACTAAGTTTTAAATTTGATTTACCTTAGGCTCAAACAAGCTTTGGGGCAATCATTATGAATTCCATATCAACAACGGATGCAAATCCTTTTGTTGAATGGTATTAATATCAAATTCACCGGACTTAAAACAACTGAAAGTTATTTTTTTGTTCAGTTTTTTTGCGGCTTTACCTATCAATTCTTCTAAATATAATATGTTAATATCTCCAACAAAAACAAGCTCAATTGTGTCAGTTTCAAGCCCCTTGGCTAACTGCCCAACGAGATACACTTTTTCAAGATTTCCAATATGCTTCATTACATAATCAACCAAATGGTTTATCCCTGTTATTTTTAAAAGCATATGATGCAAATCATTAAATAATAGATGGTTTTGATTGGCTTTAAAAAGTTTTTTATTTCCTTCGGTATAAGAAATTAAAAAACCCGCCTTTTCAAACTTATTAAGTTCAAGTCTTATAGAATTAGTGGATTCGCCAAATTCTTCTTCTAACCCTCTTAAATAAGATACCGAATTTCTGTTTAAAAAAAATTTTAAGAGTACCTTAATACGTGTTTTTGAAGAAATCAGGATATCAAACATATATTGAGTAATAAATTTACTCAAAAAAATTTAAATAATCCAATACCTAATCTATATAATTTAAAATCAATTACTTATAAAATTAAGTATTGGGGGGTTTTGGTGTTTCAGAATTGCGATATCCCCTATACCCACCATATCCACCATACCCACCATATCCGCCATAATTATTATACCCGTTTCCATAGCCATAGCCATAGCCATAACCGTATCCGTAGCTATATCCGTATCCTTTGTAATAATAACGTTGTGAGGCTCTTCGAATTTCATTTAATACTAGGTTTATGGTTGAAATCTTATTAGTTTCTGCTATTTGATTTACAAAATTAACAACGCGTTTAGTAGCTGATTTTGTGTTTAAAACAAATATGGTAGTGTCAACAAATTGCATTAAATATAAAGAGTCGGATAGTATTCCAGCAGGTGGCGTATCTATTACAACAAATTCATAATTCTTTTTTACAAATAGAATTAATTCGTGCATTTTTTCTGAAAGAATGTACTCAGAAGGATTTGGTGGTATTGGACCCGCAAGCATGCAAAAAAGATTATCTATTTGAGATTGTATGATTATTTCATTTATATCATGCTGTCCATTAATATAAGTTGTTATACCCTTTTCAGGAGCATTATAACCAAAGCGCTGAAAAACCCTAGGTTTGTGTAAGTCTAATTCTAAAATAATGGTTTTCTTCCCTGTTTTAGCTAATATATTTGCCAGGTTAACACTGGTAAACGTTTTTCCTTCTCCCGGAGCATGTGATGTTACTAAAATGGTTTTTAACTCTGATTCAACATTAATATACTTCAGATTTGTTCTGAGATTTCTGAACGCTTCTGAGATTTTTGAGTTCGGTATTTCATTAGTTACTATGCCTTCCGTTTCTTGATTTTTGATTTTAGGAAGCCCCCCAATTAATGGTAATAATGAAACTTCTTTTAGTTGTTCTACACTTTCTATTTTTGTAAAAAAAACAAACCTCATAATTACAATTAAAATTGCAATGAAAAATCCGGTTGTTACAAACTGCTTTTCAATTGCTGGAATATTCGGAGAGTCAACACCTACATATCTTGGCGATTCAATAAGTTTAACCTCGGGGACAATGCTGGCTTTTGCAATTTTAGTGCTTGCCTTTTTTTCAAGTAAAAAATTATATAAGTCCTCAGAGACTTTAGATTTACGTTGAATATCTACAATACCTCTTTGTTTTGTGGGTATGTGTTTTGCATTGTACGTATACGCATTAACTTCCATCTCAATATTCTGTATTCTTTGAAATGCAGCGTTACGGGCATTTACAATATAAGTTAATAAATTCTGTTTTGTGCTTTTGATTGTAGCTTTTAGGTCAATTACGGATGGATTATCTGTTGTTGAATTTCCTGTAAGTCTACTCAGCTCAATTTGTTTTTCATAGAGTTCGCTTACGGCACGATTCATAAATCCTGTTTTTTCAAAAACGTACATGCTAGGTGGTAAAAAAGAAGGATCCTTATCTTGAATGATATAATATTCCAAATCTTTTAAAGCCCTTAATTCCAGTTGAACTTCAGACTTCATTTTATCGTAATCCGCGATTTTTGAAAACAGATCATTTTTTTCCCATTCTAAATCTATAATGGATTGTTTAGTTTTAAAATTCTGAAGTGTGTCTTCAATTGTTCGGAGCGAACTTGTAATATCAGATAATTGTTTATCAATAAAATCAAGAGTTCTGTCATTAAGTTCCAATTTGGATTTTAATTTACTTCTAGAATAGACATTATAAAGCGTATCAAGAACTAAAACTGCGCGCTCCCATAATATATCTTTTAATGAAATTTTAAGTATTTGAGTATACTCGGGATTTTCAATTATAAGATTGGAACGAATATCTGATATTAATTTTTCATTTGAATGAATTTGAAATTTATATAACATGTTTTGAAGCGTGTTATTTTGAAATTGTTTGTTGTAATCTGAGGCATGTATATTGAAAATAAAATCTGTAGTAACCAATGTTTTATTAAAAAAACCAATTATTTTTTTAGTTTCATTGTTTACAATGTAGGACAATTCGTATTTATCTGAATTAATAATTTTTAAAAAAAAAGGTAGCTCGTAAAAATTAGGGCCCATGGAACTGACTTCCACTAAAAAGGGCATTCCGTTAAATTGTTCTATTGTTTTAACCTTTCCAACAATAAAATATGAAACCTCCAGCTTAGCTTTAAGCTGTGTTACAACCTCACTAATTAAATCATAAGATTGTATTATACGTTGCTCATTGGAATTGTCGATATAAGTGCTGTAATTAACAAAATTTGCGTCAGTTACAAGGTTGTTTTTATAATACATATCATCCGATTGAATTAAAAATTCAGTTGATGCTTTATGAACTATAGTTAACCTATATGTGTATAAATACCCCAATACATAAGCGATTAGTGGTAATAAAATCAAAATCCACCAATTTTTTACAATGATGCGTCTAATAAAATTTAAATCGCTTAAAGATAAAATTGGTGCAGTTTTTCCCTGCAAAGATATTTTTGACATTTAACATACTAAGTTACTTATTTTTTATGATAAATAATTTGTACTTTTGTTAGTATAATGAAATCCAAGATTAAATTCATTTTTATCATAACCTTTTGTACCCAACTTTCTGGTTTTTCAATACCCGCACCACCTACAAATAATCAACCAAACTGTTGGCCGCCCCCCTGTGTTCCCATTGACGGCGGCATTATTGCGCTTGCAGCAGCCGGAATTGCTTATGGGTTTTACAAAAGTCGTGTTTTACACAAAGCCCCAAAATGACCCTTTGGTCGCAAATTTCAAACCGATTTACAAGTTTTAAAAGTCCTCAGATTGTTTTTTTAATACGCGCGTTTTTAGGGTATTCGGTTTTATTTATAACTTATCAATTTATACTAATTCCGTACACATCATTTGATCAATGGGTAATTCGAGCTTTAGTAAATCTTCTGAGGCTTTATTAAAGCCTTTTGGCCCAACCTTTTCAGCGCATGAAAATTCAGAAATGCAAGTTATTGGTATAGATGGTTCTACCGGCGTTTGGATTGGAACACCCTGTAACGGCATACATTTAATTGGTTTGTTTTCAGTCTTTATAATGGCCTACCCGGGTTCTTGGCGGCGTAAATTATATTATATTCCCTTTGGCATTTTGCTATTATTTGGCTATAATAGCATACGCATTTGCGCTTTAGCCTGGTTATCTAAATTTCATCCGCAATGGCTATTGTTTAATCATAATTATACTTTTACCGCAAGCGCCTATATTTTGGTTTTTGTGTTGTGGATGGTTTGGGTAAAACGCTTATCTAAAACTTAAAATGCGGTTTTTAGTTATACTTATTGTGTTTCTGTGCCTAGGATTTATTCGTATGTTTTGGTTTGAACATTATAATGTTTACCTCTACCAAACCTTTTATAATAAACCCCGATGGGATGAACAACTGTTTTGGATGTTTAAATCATACTCCTATACTACTTTGTATTATTTCAAATTTGTATTTACAATATTTTTTGTGGCAATTTTTTATTGTTTAAGTTATTTAAGCTTTAAATGGCTTGGTGCGGCATCTGAACGTAAACCATTACAATATACTTATACAATTCTGATAGGTACCGCCTTGGTACTGGGTAGTTTAAGCTGGATTGAAAATACGCGTTTACAACAAATTGTGTACAGTATAAACTTATGGCTGATGGGTATTGCCGAATCGCCATTGCCCTTTTTATTACTTTGGGCCAGCAGAAATTTAAATCCCATACCCAAATCCAGCGTAAAAAATCCGTAATTTGGAAGCGTAATCAATATTCACATGGTGCCAAAAGATCCAAGTATTTTTAAACTCATTGCTAAAGAAAAACAACGTCAAACCCAAGGTGTTGAACTAATTGCGTCTGAAAATTATGTAAGTGATGCCGTAATGAAAGCCATGGGCAGTATTTTAACCAATAAATATGCCGAAGGCTTACCTAAAAAAAGATACTATGGCGGATGTGAAGTTGTAGACGAAGTTGAGCAATTGGCTATTGATAGGGCTAAAAACCTATTTGGTGCAGCATGGGTTAACGTACAGCCGCATTCTGGCGCACAGGCCAATGCTGCAGTTATGCTGGCCTGTTTAAAACCCGGTGATACCATTTTAGGATTTGATTTATCACATGGTGGACATTTAACACACGGTTCGCCGGTTAATTTTTCCGGACGTCTTTACAAGGCAACATTTTATGGCGTAAAAAAATCAACAGGCCTTTTGGATTATGATGCCATGGAGCAAACCGCAATAAAAGAACGGCCTAAACTTATTATTTGCGGGGCCAGTGCCTATTCACGTGACTGGGATTATGCACGTATACGTAATATAGCAGATCGTATTGGAGCCTTGGTTTTGGCTGATATTTCGCATCCCAGCGGCCTAATAGCCAAAGGTATTTTAAACGATCCCCTGCCCCATTGCCATATAGTAACCACTACCACACATAAAACATTACGTGGTCCTCGTGGTGGTATGATTTTAATGGGTAAAGATTTTGAAAATCCCTTTGGTGAACGCACTCCAAAAGGCGAACTTAAAATGATGAGCCATGTTTTGGATATGGCTGTTTTTCCGGGTACACAGGGTGGCCCCTTAGAGCATGTTATTGCGGCAAAAGCAGTAGCATATAACGAAGCGTTAAGCGACTCTTATATGCATTACATGATTCAGGTTGTTAAAAATTCTAAGGCCATGGCAAATGCCTTTTCACAAAAGGGGTATCATATTGTATCCGGCGGAACCGATAACCATTTATTTTTAATTGATTTACGTAATAAATCTATAACTGGAAAAGAGGCGCTTGCTGCACTGGAACAAGTTCATATAACTGTAAATAAAAACATGGTGCCCTTTGATGATAAATCGGCATTTGTTACATCTGGAATTCGAATTGGCAGCCCGGCCATTACTACACGTGGACTTAAAGAACAACAGTGTATTAAAATTGTAGATTTAATTGATGAGGCGTTAATAAAACGAAATGATCCCAAGGCATTAATTAAAATAGAAAAAAAGGTTCATACCCTGATGAACAGGTATCCATTATTTTCATAATCTATGGAACGGTATACGGGCCTAATCGGCATATTGCTTTTGCTCGGCATTGCGTATTTGTGTTCTGAAAATCGAAAAGCCATTTCGTTACGTTTGGTTTTAAGTGGTTTAGCTTTACAAATGCTGTTTGCGCTGTTAATATTAAAAATTTCCTGGGTAACCCGTTTTTTTGCGCTACTGGGATCCGGAATGTCTAAGCTTGAACAGTTTGCAACGCAGGGGGCCGCTTTTGTTTTTGGAGGTTTAATGGTAGGCAACACATCCGATTCGGCTATGCCTTATGGATCGCCAAACACCTTTGTGTTTGCGTTTAGCGTTACGGCCACCATTATTTTTGTTTGCGTTTTAGTGGCATTGTGTTATCAGTTAGGGATTTTACAACGTATAGTATCCTTACTTGCCAAAAGTATGAATCGCATCATGCGGGTAAGCGGCGCAGAAGCATTGAGTAATGTGGCAAGTGCATTTGTGGGTCAGGTGGAAGCACAAGTTATGATTCAGCCGTATTTAAATCGCATGACACGTTCTGAATTATTGGCCTCCATGACGGGTAGTATGGCGTGTATAGCCGGTGGCATTTTAATTGTATACGTAAATATGGGTGCAAAAGCTGAATATTTGCTTGCAGCCAGTATAATGGCTGCGCCGGGCGCCTTAGTAATATCTAAAATTTTAATCCCTGAAACGGAAATTTCAGAAACCTCTGGTATAGTAAAACTAAAAGTTGAAAAGCCCTATGCAAATACGATTGATGCCGTTTCGCATGGTGCTGCCGAAGGCATGAAAATTGCGTTAAATGTTATAGCCATGCTTATTGGATTTATTGCGCTTATCAGTCTTATTAACTATGGATTGAGCGCATTGGGTGGCATGGCAAATTGGTGTCCACAACTGAGTTTGAATTTTATTTTTGCAAAGGTGTTTTATCCTATAGCTTGGTGCATGGGCGCTAGTGGATCTGATACAGAAACCGTAGCTATGTTAATGGGACAAAAATTGAGTATCAATGAATTTGTTGCTTTTGATACCTTAACACATAAGCTTAACCATCCATTGAGTGATAAAGCACATGCCATTGTAAGTTTTGCCATTTGCGGTTTTGCAAATTTTGCTTCTGTTGGCATGCAAATTGGCGGCATAGGCACTTTAGCGCCGGAAAAACGTCATGTAATTGCAAAATTAGGTTTAAAAGCCTTATTAGGAGGCACCTTAGCCAGTTATCTTTCAGCTTCCATTGCTGGTATTTTAATTGGATGATGCGCTTTTTAATTTGCTTTACAGTTACGCTTTATACACTCCTTTTTAATGCTCAATCCTTACCTTGGGAGGCCCACATTGTTCAAAGAGCCAATGCAAACACAATACTTACGCCTTTTAATAAAAACATAAGTCATTCGGTATACATATTAGGCCTTACTATACCATCGGCTTATATAATAAAAGGACTTCTTTCCAGGGACTCCATAGCAATTGGCCGGGCTTGGCGAATGGGTTTAGCCGGCGCCGGAAACATTGCAATTACATACCTTTTAAAGGAAAGTATTAAACGGCAACGTCCGTTTGAAACCTATGCTGAAATACATGCTTATGATAACTTAGCCCATGGCTATAGTATGCCGAGTGGCCACAGTGCTACGGCCTTTAATGTAGCCAGCAGTTTAAGTTTAGAATTTCCAAAATGGTATATAATAATACCGACATATGCCTATGCCACCTGGGTTGCTTATAGCCGATTACAACTGGGTGTTCACTACCCCAGCGATGTATTTATAGGGGCGCTAACAGGAACTGGTATAGCATGGCTTAGCAAAAAAATGCAATCCCGTTGGTTAGGCCATGTGCAAACTAAAAATAAAAAAGAAAATAAATAAACTATAACATTTGTGTATAAATGCCTTGTATCTGTTGGCGCTCTGTGATAAAGTTTGTTTTACGCGATGGCTCCGTCAATTAGTTTTATTGTACGATCTGCGCGAGCGGCAAGTTCAGTATTATGGGTAACAATTACAAATGTATATCCGTATTTATTGCGTAAATCAAAAAACAAATCATGTAATTTGTGGGCAGTTGCACTATCTAAATTACCGCTGGGTTCATCTGCAAAAATAAGTTTAGGTTTATTTATAAGTGCACGTGCAACCGCAACACGTTGCTGCTCTCCGCCACTTAGCATGGAAGGTTTATGTAACAAGCGCTCCCCTAAACCAAGTTCGGTTAAAAGTTCCTCGGCGCGGCTTTTGGATTGTGATTTACTTTTTCCGCCAATAAGTGCAGGCATCATAACGTTTTCTAATGCTGTAAATTCAGGAAGCAATTGGTAAAATTGAAACACAAATCCCATATTCGAATTTCTAAATGCAGCCAGCTTTTTACTGTTTAATGAACTTAAATTAACCCCCTCCATTTGTACAGTACCCGCATCGGGCAATTCCAATGTGCCTAAAATTGAAAGTAAGGTTGTTTTTCCTGCTCCTGAACTGCCTACTATTGAAACGACTTCACCGGCATGTATTGTACACGACACGGATTTTAACACTCGAACGGAGCCGTATTGCTTTTGAATCTGATTTGCAATTAACATATTAATGAAACGTGTACATGTATTTAAAAAATAGAGTTGTTTAAAAGCAACATTAATATTGAAATATTTTATGTTTAATTTCAAAAAGTAACTCAGCCATTCGTGCTTTAAATGCAAAAGAGGAATAGGCTTGCATACCGGCGCGTTCTAAGGTATTTGAATATCCAAAAATATCGTTAAACTGCAGGTTTAATAATTCACTAGCATCTGATTTGCGAATTACTTTTGCTTTTAGAATCATGTTTGCCAATTGTAAATTATAATTATCAAAAAGCCAGTCGCTTTCTGCAGCTTCTTGAGTTTGGCTATAAAGTTGTATTACAATTTCAGCTTCGTTTTCTGAATTAACCCATGTGCATTCTGACCCTTGTATTTTGGATGTTAATATATTATGCAATTCCTCTGCGCTCCATAATTTACCCATATTGTAAGATTCTGTTTTTAAAAACAAACGCATGGGTTCAACTTTAAATTCAACAGCAAGCGGCTGAATTTGAATTAATCGTTGCAGAACGCGCATACTCATTTGAGCAGCGGAATCATTTTTTAATAAGGTTTTAAAATCCGGCTCTAATGTTATTTGAGATAAATTGACATCGTTTCCGATTTCTGTTAATTTTAAAACGATTTGATTTTGATTATTAACGATTTCAGGAGATTCGGCGCTTACATGTTCCGATTCAGGAATAACTCTGAAAGGCATGTGGGTCCACAATTTACCTTTTGGGGCATTAATGGTAATGGGCACTGGTGCATATTGTGCCTGGGCAGCTTTAAATACCGGCTGTACAGATGTTAATTTCAGGTCTTGAAATTGTGATTGGATCAGCGCCGTAATATCCGTTGGTTCTGTAACGCCTCCGGATAATGAGGCATTAAGATGCAATTCTTCATTTAAGTATGGAACTAAAAGTGAAAACGCTTGTAGCCGTTTTGTTAATGCTGAAACCATTTGACCGGATTTTTCATCCTGCAATGCTAAATTTAAAAATTGTGCTGCCTGATCTAGTATGCGTTGTTTTTTTTGTGCTTTGGTTTTTGCGTAAAGGTCTTTATCCAGTTGATAATATACCCAATAGGTATTTTGATCTTCATATGAGTCTATCAATTGATATCCCTCAAGATATTCACTATTTGACAATTTAATTAAAGAATTAAAACTTTCGTTGTACTGTTTATTATTTTGTACACTGTAGAGCACCGAATTGGATGATATATCTACTTTAATTTCAGAAGCCAAATCAAATAAGGCATTTTTTTTTGCCTCCATAATATAGCTTTGACCTTTTGATTTTTCAGCAAAGCCAATACCTACGTATTTAAATGCACTGTTGGGACGGCTTTTAAGCCACAAGGGTTGTGCAAGAGTACCTTGAGGTTGCTGGGAAAACAACCAATTTGAAAACACTAAAAAAATCACAACTAAATTAAATTTCATCCGGCTCATTTAATGCGATTTATTATACTGGTAAAACTTGTTTTGTTTTTGTCGAAAGCCTGTTGTTTTAAGGCCTCATAACTTAAAAATTTATTTCGTGCAGAAAACAAATTACGCCAGACGCCCTCACCCAGCACTATATTACCTGTAGGCCGGTTTCGGTATAACTGATTGATATTACCTTGATATTGACCATCAAATTCATTGTATTCTATAATATCGGAAGCTTTTATGCTTTCTGATTTTGATTCAACGGAGCGGTTTTGGCGATTGTCATAAATTGAATATTCAAATTTATATTGCAAATACCGCTCGCCGCGAACATTGGCATACGAAACAGGATTATAGTCTGTAAAAACCTGATCGTTTTTTTTATACCTGTATTCTTGATACGCCGTATACGAAGTACGTCGAGGGCCAATGGTGTTTTGATTAAAGTCTGAAACGGAATATAAAACAATATGGCTTGCACCTGTAGCTTGTGCTAAAACATTTTGATGCAATTCCAATTGACTGGCAGATTTTAAAAATGTGGGTTCGTTAATGAATTCCAAGGTTGGGCTGGAAATAGAAAGAAAAGATTGGTATAATTGGGTTTCGGACTCTGACGAGGCTTTTGTGTTTTTGGGTAAAACTAAAATACGTTTTTGAAGCTTTAAAACTGTTAAATCGTATAAATCACTATAATCTTTATAATCTGTAGTAACGGTTTTAATAGTTTGTAAAGCCTGTATGGCTAATTCATATTTTTTTTGACCCAGCATTAAAACTGCTGTTTGATATTGTGGCTCACAAGATGCGATAACAAATAACTCTTCTGTATTTTTAAACTGTGGGTTAAACTTGCGGATTTTTTGAATATGTTGTAAGGCATCTGGGTACCGTTTTTTTCGAAGCCATTGCTTTGACTTTACGTATTGATCTTCTGAAAATGCTTCTAGTGCAACACTATAATCATCATCATAGGATTTAGGATAATCGAGTTGAATTTCAAATGACTGGCTTTGCTCACAATACGATTTTAGTTTTGTAAAATTTTCAAGACATGCTTCATAATCTTGAGTGCTGTAATTTTTAAAAAAATTGGTTGACAGCTGTGCCACATGGCGCTGCCCTATATCCTTAAGTTTTATACGGGCATCAATATACGTGGGTTTTGATTTGATGGCATTTAAATACATTTCAGCCGCCATATCTATCATACCGCTTTCTTCATATTTTATTCCCTGTTTATAGTACCGTTTTGCACCAGAACAAGAACCAAAACCAAAAATCCTAAAACTGTTATAATAAACGAGATTTTCATATAAAAAAAAAGCATCTTGCGATGCTTTTTATGGGATGGGGTTAAATTTATGGACGGCTTTCTGCTAGTTTCTTCATTTCTTCGTCAAACACTTGCTGAAATTTCGCTTTGTCATAATCTAACTGAAGCTTTTTATCAGAACTAATGCGGGAATCCATTTTTTGAAAAATTTCATCTTTTTTGGCTTCTACCACTAAATAAACCTTGTATAAGCCCTGTTCATTGGTATAGGTTTCGGTTCCAATTTCGCGCATGTTCGCCATTTCTAAATTGGTAACCTCACGCGTCATTTCTTCAAATTTATTTTCATATTCTTTGTCTTTGCCCACGGTACGTTGGTTGGTATACTGATCAGAAACCTTTTTCATAGTAGTTTGAATTAAACTGGCTAATTCAGACTTTGCGTTCATAAATGCAATTTTACGGGCTGCTGTTTCATCCTGAGATTCACCAATACCGCGTGCTCTGAAATGCTGATCATCACTTTTATATTGTTTATCAGATAAGGGCGATTCTACTTTTTTAAAACCGGTGTCTTTTACCGTTACCGTGGCGGCTTCTTTTTTTGATTTACATGATACCAGAACAATACCTGCAACCAAAGAAGTGGTTAGTGTCAGGGTATAAACAATTGATTTCATAAGTTTTAAGTTTTAACAAATATAGCTTTAAAATTGTAAAAAATTCGTTAATAAATGCTATTTATTGGCTTTAACCGTTAATTGGCTTTAACCGTTAATTGCGCTTCGGTATCTTTTTCCATTTTTAAATTTTGAATGATAAACTCTTGTCTATCAGGCGTATTTTTGCCCATATAATAACTTAACAGTTCTTGAATACTGGCTTTTTGATCCAATAAAACGGGCTCAAGGCGGATATCTTTGCCAATAAAATTTCTAAATTCATCAGGCGAAATTTCACCTAAACCCTTAAATCGTGTTATTTCAGGTTTTGGTCCAAGGTCGGCAATGGCAGTTACGCGTTCAGCATCTGAATAACAATAACGTGTTTCCTTTTTGTTTCTGACTCTAAACAAGGGGGTTTGCAAAATTTTTACGTGATTATTTTTTACCAAATCGGGGAAAAACTGCAGGAAAAATGTTAATAGCAACAACCTTATATGCATCCCATCAACATCGGCATCGGTAGCTATTATTATGTTATTGTAGCGTAATTCTTCCAGTGAATCTTCAATATTTAATGCTGCCTGCAATAAATTAAATTCTTCATTTTCATAAACTACTTTTTTTCCCAAACCAAAGCAATTTAAAGGCTTTCCCTTTAAGCTAAAAACAGCCTGTGTGTTTACATCGCGGGTTTTAGTTATAGATCCGCTAGCGGAATCACCTTCACAGATAAACAACGTGGTATCCAGTCGGCGTGCATCTTTACTGTCATCCAAATGCACCCTACAGTCGCGTAATTTTTTGTTGTGCAGCGAGGCTTTTTTGGCGCGCTCGCGGGCTAACTTTTGAATGCCCGATAACTCTTTACGCTCTCGTTCGTTAGCTTGTATTTTAACTTCAATGGCTTTAGCGGTTTCAGGATTTTTGTGTAAAAAATTATCAAGCTGTTCTTTAATAAATTCACCCACAAAACTGCGCATGCTTTGGCCGCCGGGAGCAATTTCCTGTGAACCTAATTTGGTTTTTGTTTGAGATTCAAAAACAGGCTCTTGAACTTTTACTGAAATAGCTGCAATTATGGATTTTCGTATATCTGAAGGGTCAAATTCTTTCTTAAAAAAATCGCGTACAGTTTTAACAATGGCTTCCCGGAATGCCGCCAGATGTGTACCGCCTTGTGTTGTATACTGGCCATTAACATAGCTGTAATATTCTTCTGAAAAGTGCTCATTACTATGTGTTAATGCTAATTCTATATCCGTTCCTTTTAAATGTACTATGGGATACAATATTTCGCCACTGATGTTTTTTTCAAGTAAATCTTTTAATCCGTTTTTAGATTCATAAACCTGGCCGTTAAAATATAACTTAAGACCCGTATTTAAAAACGCATAATTCCATAACATACGGTCGATATACTCGAGTACAAAATGAAAATTTTTAAAGATGCTGTCATCGGGCATAAACTCTACATAGGTGCCATTTTTTTCTTGTATGCCCGATTGAAGACGATGGTCTTTAACAAGCACCCCACGGCTAAATTCAGCACTTTTTACCTGCCCGTCGCGAAAGGACGATACTTTAAACTGTTTAGACAGGGCATTTACGGCTTTAGTACCTACCCCGTTTAATCCAATGGATTTTTTAAATGCTTCACTGTCGTATTTTCCTCCTGTATTTATTTTTGAAACTACCTCTACCACTTTTCCCAAAGGGATGCCCCTGCCATAGTCTCGAATACCTACTACACCGTCTTTAAGTGAAATATCAATACGATCTCCCTCGCCCATCATAAATTCATCAATGGCATTATCCATGACTTCTTTAATAAGCACATAAATACCGTCATCAAAGGCGCTGCCGTCGCCTAATTTACCGATATACATACCCGGTCGGGTACGGATATGATCCTTCCAGTCGAGGGATTTAATACTGTCTTCGTTATAATTTGATTTTGCCATAGTTATATTCCATCACCGTCAAACATGTTGCCCAATCCTCCAAGGATGCTGCCTTCTTCTTTTCTGCCTCCCGTACGGCCATACGATAAAATACGACCGGCTAATCTGCTAATGGGTAAGGTTTGTAACCAAAGTGTACCCGGACCTGTTAATTGTGCATAAAACAAGCCTTCGCCGCCAAATAAAGAGTTTTTAATGCCCCCAACAAATTGTATATCGTAATCGATGGTTTGAGTAAAGGCCACAATACAACCTGTATCCACTTTTAAGCGTTCGCCGGCTTGCAATTGTTTTTGAATTACATGACCCCCCGCTATGCACAAAAGCCCATCCGTCACCCTCAAGTTTTTGCATAATAAACCCCTCACCGCCAAACAAACCGGTGCCTAATTTTTTTTGAAACTCAATGCCCACAGCTACACCTTTGGCTGCACATAAAAAACTATCTTTTTGACATATGATTTTACCGCCTAACTGTGCCAATTGCAAGGGTATAATTTTTCCTGAATACGGGGCAGCAAATGTTACATTTAAACGGCGATGTGATGCATTTGTATACACGGTCATAAATAAATTTTCACCCGTTAACAATCGTTTTCCGGCTGAAAATAATTTTCCCATAAAACCGGTTTGATTGCCGTCACCAAAAAGAGTTTCCATGGTGATTCCGTCATTCATCATCATAAAGCTACCAGGCTCCGCAATTACTGCTTCCTGTGGGTCTAGTTCAATTTCAACACATTGCATTTCTTCGCCATGCAATACATAATCAATTTCGTGGTTTTTATTCATATTTATACATTAAATCTAAAATGCATGATGTCACCGTCGTTTACGGTGTACTCTTTACCTTCAATTTTCAACTTTCCGGCATCACGGCAGGCAGACTCTGAGCCTAAGCGAATAAAATCTTCATAGGCAATAACCTCGGCTTTAATAAACCCTTTTTCAAAATCGGTATGAATAACGCCGGCGGCCTGTGGCGCTTTCATGCCTTTGGTAATGGTCCAAGCGCGAACTTCTTTTTCGCCTGCCGTAAAATACGTTTGTAATTTAAGCAAGCTGTATGAAGCTTTAATAAGCTTGTTGACGCCGGGCTCTTCGAGTCCTAAATCGCTAAGAAACATTTGCTTTTCTTCGTATGTTTCCAGTGCTGCAATTTCGCTTTCCATTTGTGCGGTTATCACCATAATTTCTGCCTGTTCGTGAGCCACTGCTTTTTTTACGTTTTCTACATACGTATTTCCTGTTTTTGCAGAACGTTCATCAACATTACAAACATACAGTACCGGCTTTAGTGTTAACAACTGAAGATCGGCAACCCATTCTAATTCATTGTCATCTAAATGCGCGCTGCGTGCCGCCTGACCCGATTCTAAAACTGTTTTAACACGCGATAATACTTGAAATTGTTTAAGAGCTTCTTTGTCGGTTCCTGTTTTAGCCTGTTTTTCAATGCGTTTAAGTTTTTGGTCAACGCTCTCTAAATCTTTAAGCTGTAACTCGGTATCAATAATTTCTTTGTCTGCAACAGGATTTACCTTACCATCAACATGAATTACGTTAGGGTCGTCAAAACATCGTAGCACGTGTAAAATGGCTTGGCATTCGCGAATGTTTGCTAAGAATTTATTTCCCAGGCCCTCTCCTTTGCTGGCGCCTTTTACGAGTCCGGCAATATCTACAATTTCAACCGTTGTAGGAATTGTATGTTGAGGTTTTACCAAATTTACCAAAGCATTTAAACGCAAATCGGGAACGGTAATGGTGCCTATGTTGGGCTCAATGGTACAAAATGGAAAATTTGCAGCTTGGGCTTTGGCATTACTTAAACAATTAAACAGGGTAGATTTTCCAACATTGGGTAAACCAACAATTCCGCATTTGAGAGCCATAGCTGCAAAGATACGTTTTAGAGATTTTATTTTTTTTATAAATGAACCCTATAGACCACGGAGTTGTTAACAGCACCCGTATATTTTCAACAGCATTGTAAAGGCTTCATATAGTTATTTTACCTTTACAAAATTGATGGAGCACTCGCTAAAACTTGTATGCAAATGAGGCGTGATATTGTACGCATGGTGCATGCTGTAAATTCTGGGCATCCGGGCGGTTCGTTAGGTTGTGTTGAGTTTTTTGTAGCCCTTTATGGACATATTCTTAAACATACGCCCAAGGCTTTTACCATGGACGGAATGGGTGAGGATTTGTTTTTTTTAAGTAATGGCCATATCAGCCCTGTATTTTATAGCGTTTTGGCACGTTATGGCTATTTTGAAGTACATGAATTAAACAGTTTTAGAAAACTTAATAGCCGTTTGCAAGGCCATCCCACAACACACGATCGTCTGCCTGGTGTTAGAATTGCCAGCGGTTCTTTAGGCCAAGGGCTAAGCGTTGCCATTGGTGCAGCTCAGGCGAAAACACTAAACCAAGATCCCCATTTAGTTTACAGCCTTCATGGCGATGGTGAATTACAAGAAGGTCAAATTTGGGAGGCTGTTATGTATGCGGCGGCAAAGGGAATAGACAATCTTATTGCTACCATTGATTATAACGGACGGCAAATTGATGGCAATGTAGCCACGGTATTGGATTTGGGTAATTTAAAAACCAAGTTTGAAGCATTTGGTTGGACAACATTAATCAATGAAAATGGCAATGATTTAAAAGCTGTTATTGAAACCTTAAAATTGGCCAAAAGTTTTGCTCATAAAGGCCGGCCTGTAGTTATCATTATGCATACCGAAATGGGCATGGGGGTTGATTTTATGATGGGAACACATAAATGGCATGGTTCAGCGCCCAACGACGAGCAATTACAACGTGCGCTATCTCAACTTTCCGAAACATTAGGAGATTTTTAAAATGTATTTTTTTTCGCTCAAGCCGATGCTTGCTTTAATGCTAGGACTTGGATTGGGTATTTCTATTTTTTTAACCCCCTTACGTGCACAACAACCTTTTACAAAGCTTCGTGTATTGCTAATTCTGGATTGTTCATACAGCATGTATTCAAATTGGGGACAAGAAACCCGGATGGATATTGCGAAGCGTAAAATTTCGCAATTTATTGACAGTGTTTCCAAATTACCAAACATTGAACTGGGATTACGTTGTTATGGTCATACTACACTTTATAAACCCGATCGTAATTGTGAAGACACGCGTCTTGAAATTCCATTTGGAAAGGGAATTGAAACTGCAAACCCAATAAAAAAACGTATTAAATCGCTTGAGCCCATGGGAACAACCCCCATTGCATATTCTATTGGACAGGCCGCTTATGATTTTCCAAAAGCCGATGACTACCGCAACTTGATTTTATTAATTACCGATGGGCTTGAAGAATGCCAAGGTAATCCATGTTACATAAGCCAAGAACTGCAGAATAAAGGTATTATTACCAAACCTTACATTATTGGTTTAAACGTCCCCTTGCAAGATCAGGCCCAACTGGGTTGTATTGGCAGATATTTTAATGCAGATGCTCCCGATGCGTTTTTACCCGCCATGTATGCTGCTTTTTCTGATATGGCATTTGCAACAACCGCTCAAGTATTTTTATTGGACGAGCAACAACAGCCCACAGAAAGCGATGTGCTGATGACCTTTACTGATGAACAAGGTTATGAACGATATAACTGGATACATAGCTTAAATGCACTAGGGACCCCAGACACCTTGATTTTAAACCCTCTATACAATTACAGCATTCGTATTCATACCCTTCCGCCGGTTATTTCTAAAAAAAATTCTATTATTACAGGCAGGCATAACATAATTCCTATAGCAGTTCCTCAGGGTAGTTTGCAGCTTGATATTTCTGGTGCGCCCATTTGGTTTACACCCTCTGCTGTTATACATGTAGCAGGCCAGTCTGATTTTGTTAATGTTCAAGCGTTTCAAAGTAGTGTAAAGTATTTAAAAGGTCTTTACGATGTTGAAATTTTAACCCTGCCGCGCATATATGCCAAAGCCGTTACAATTGAATCTCGAAAAATTAAACACCTTGAAATTCCTGCTTCTGGAGCAATAACATTTGTAAAAGCAAAACCCGGAAGTTTTACTTTATTTGTAGTTGAACAAACTTTGCCGCGTTGGATTCATACGCTCAAGAACGAGGAGGGTGAAGAGTTAGTGTTTTTATTACCTGGCACCTACCGAATGGTGTATCAATTTCAAAATCAAAACCGTATTGAAGGCAGTAAAACTATAGATTTTACTGTTCAATCGGGAATTCAAAAACGTATTCAAATCAATTAATATGCAATTTCAAAACACAGGATTAAAAGATACCCGTTCCGGATTTGGAGCCGGCTTACTTGAATTGGGCCAAACACACCCTGAGGTTGTCGCTTTATGTGCAGACCTAACAGGATCCTTAAAAATGGATGCTTTTCAAAAACAATTTCCTGAACGCTTTTTTCAAGTTGGGATTGCAGAAGCCAACATGATGGGCATTGCCGCCGGTTTAACCATTGGCGGAAAAATCCCGTTTACCGGCACGTTTGCCAACTTTAGTACCGGCCGCGTTTACGATCAAATTCGTCAAAGCATTGCCTACTCAGAAAAAAATGTAAAGATTTGCGCATCGCATGCCGGTTTAACGCTGGGCGAAGATGGTGCAACGCATCAAATTTTAGAAGACATCGGATTAATGAAAATGTTGCCTCACATGACGGTAATAAACACCTGTGACTATAATCAAACTAAAGCGGCTACACGGGCTATCGCTCATTACAATGGACCCGTTTACTTGCGTTTTGGACGTCCGGCAGTACCCAATTTTATACCCGAAGATTTTGAATTTCATATTGGCAAGGCCCTTATGCTAAAACCCGGAACGGATATAAGCATTTTTGCCACGGGACATTTGGTATGGAAGGCTTTAGAAGCGGCTGAAATTTTAAAAGATCAGGGTATTTCCGCTGAGGTTATAAACATTCATACAATAAAACCATTTGACGAAGCATCCGTTATTGCGTCTGTAAAAAAAACGGGTTGTGCTGTAAGTGCCGAAGAGCATCAAAAACATGGAGGCTTAGGCGATAGTATTGCACAGGTATTAGCAGAACATTTTCCATCACCATTAGAATATGTAGCGGTTAATGATCGGTTTGGCGAAAGCGGTACTCCTGAAGAACTTCTGCGAAAATACCACCTAGATACACCTGATATTGTAGCAGCTGCCACACGCAGTATTGCCAGGAAAACAAAACCTACATAAGTTAAAAGACTTACATTTTACCTGGCTGTAAATGAGGTGCTTTGTGTAATGCATTATATTGCCAAACCCAAAACATCCAAAAAATCCACAAGCAAACCCCAGCCTGTGAATTTAACGTGTCTTCATAAGTAAAACCTAATATTAAAATTACCCAAAATGGCATAAACAGATTTTGTTTAAAAGAAAAATGAACGGCCGGGTATGCAATAAATAAACCAAAACATACAAGCCCCATTAAACCCGAACTTAATAATACGGTAATAAATTGTTGATGGGGTTTTTTATACCACTCCGAAGAAATCGCATGGTTTTCTGCATAAATTTTTAACATGTCGTCTTCTAAATCTCCGGGGCCGGTGCCCGTCCAAATATTACATTTACCATACGCCGAAATAGCTGTTTTCCAAAACAAAAAACGCATTGAAAGCGAATGACCCGAATTAGGATTTTGTTGTTTAATGTCGCGCCCTTCGCGTAATAATTCGTAAAAGCGTTTCCATATTGGGGGCCAGCTGCGTTCGGATCTAAAATGATATCCGGCTTTGATCATAGAAATATCTTGTGGCTTAAGTTGTGATACACCGGCAGAGTCTTTGATTTCGGCTAGGGAAGATAAATACCTGATTAATACTTCGTAACGTTTTAAATTATACGCAGGATTGTACGAAAACGAATCTTCGGGACACTTCAAATTCCATTCACGTCGTAATTCTTCCATTTGTATATTTTGATAAATGTAAACACCATTTTCACTGTCTTTATAGGGCGCAAAGTGTATGAGTGGCCTGCCGGATCGTGATTGATTTATAAGTTGATTTACATAAAGGGGTTTTATTTTAAAATATGCACTATACATCCAATACAATACACCACCTGCAGAAAATAATAAAAGTAAAAATGTATATACTATCTGTTTTTTAAATTGTATTGAAAATTGAAGTTGAAAGATTAGAAGCAGAAATGCCACAAGTAAAAATACAAGTGAACTTAAATTACCCGCTATGGTAATAACAAGCAATAGCGTAATTACTGCCAAAATCCATATCAGCCGGCTTAACTTGGTGTGAGCGTTTTGCCATAACATCAGCGCTGCAAAAAATCCAAGAATTTGAAATTGAGAAAACCGGATATGACTCATAAACCGTGTGCTTTTACGTAAATCTAATATTCCGGATATATAAAACTGTGCAGCAATGCCATACACAAAACTGCAAACCAAACCCGCTAAAAAAAACCAAAGCACTCGTTTTAAAGCACGTAAATCAAGGGCTTCTGAGCTCATAAAAATTAAAGCCCATGAGCATAAAGGCAATTGAATTTTAACTTGTTCTAAAGCTAAATTCATCCGATTGGAATACAAAATACCACAACATAACCAAACCCAATATGCTAATGCTGCCCAAAACCAAGTTTGCGTTTTTATGCGCTGCCATTTTGCTGAAAACTGTCCTTCTAAAATCCAGTTTAATCCTAAAACCAATTGCGGTATACTACCCGTAACCGGGCCAAAAAAAATACCAAATGCAAAAGCAGCCGTTCCGTATGTATAAATACTTTTGTGTACATGCAACCGGCTCATGTTAATTAAACGCACTAGCAAATACTTTAGTATCAGTTGCCGAAATCTGAATAAAATTTAATTCTAAGTACACGAACTTCATCTTCGCTAAAATCATTTTCGCCTAGTTCATTTATAGCCTCGGTGATATCATCGGATGTACTAGTTTTAAAATAGTTTAAAATTTCCTCTGCTTTTTCAGCATCAATGTGTTGCTTAATATAATAGTCAAGATTTACTTTTGTTCCTGAAAATACAATGGTTTCAATTTCTGTAAGTAGATCTGACAGACTCATGTTTTTACTCTTAGCCATATCATTCAAATTTACTTTTCGGTCTATATTTTGAATGATAAACACTTTCAATCCGGATTTATTAATAACCGAACGTATAACCATATCCATGGGACGCTCAATGTCATGCTCTTCAACATAGGCTTTGATGAGCTCCACAAAGGGCTTTCCATATTTTGCGGCTTTACCTGAACCTACCCCGCCTATTTTGGTTAGTTCGTCAATAGTTAAAGGGTATTGTATTGACATTTCTTCAAGCGAGGGTTCTTGAAAAATAACATACGGCGGTAAGCCTTTGGCTTTGGCCGTTTTACGAAGTAATTCTTTAAGCATGCCAAACAATTGCTGGTCGGATGAAATAGTACCGGACTGTCGACTTGCTGTTATAATATCATCATCGTCATCGTCTGCATCCGTATTTGTATAATTATGGTCGCGCGTTAATAACACACTATAAGGATTTTTTAAAAATTCAAGGCCCAGTTTACTGAGCTTTAAAACGCCGTAACGTTCAATATCTTTTATAACATATCCATACACCTGGGCCTGTCTGATGATCGCTTGCCAAAAGCGTTCGTCTTTGTCTGCTTCAACGCCATCACCCCATATTTTAAGCTCATGGTGTTTATACGATTTGGTTACCGATGAACTTTGTCCCATCAATACATTTATAATATCTTTTAGCTTGTGTTTTTCTTTTACGTCTTTTATACACTTTAAAACCAAATGTAAATCGGATTTACCTTCAAATTTTTTACGTGGATGACGGCAATTGTCACACATGCTATTACAATGGCGTTCATCAAATGATTCACCAAAATAATGCAGTAAAAATTTTCGACGACAGGTACTGGTTTCTGCAAATGAAGATGTTTCGGCAAGCATTTGTTTTCCAATTTCCTGCTCAGAAACCGGTTTATCCTTCATGAATTTTTCAAGCTTAACAATGTCGTCATAACTGTAAAAGGTTACACATTTACCTTCACCGCCATCACGTCCGGCACGACCGGTCTCTTGATAGTAGCCCTCCAGTGATTTAGGTATATCATGATGAATGACAAAGCGCACATCGGGTTTATCAATACCCATTCCAAAAGCAATGGTAGCCACAATAACCTGTAACTCTTCCATTAAAAATCGGTCTTGGGTGCGCGCACGTTCTTTGGCATCGAGGCCGGCATGGTAAGGTGCAGCCTTAATACCGTTAACTTTTAACGCCTCCGCTATTTCTTCAACTTTTTTACGACTTAAGCAATAAATTATGCCGCTTTTACCCGCATGCTGTTTTACAAATTTTATAACCTCTTTAATAACCTGTTGTTTCGGGCGAATTTCATAATATAAATTTTCGCGATTAAACGAGGACTTAAAAACTTCAGCCTTTAACATGCCCAGATTTTTTTGAATGTCCTGTTGTACTTTTGGAGTAGCTGTAGCTGTTAAGGCCATTACCGGAACGTTTCCCACAGCCTCTATTATAGGTTTAAGCTTGCGGTATTCAGGTCTAAAATCATGCCCCCATTCTGAAATACAATGGGCTTCATCAATAGCAAAAAATGATATTTTAAATTCTTTAAAAAAGGCAATGTTATCTTCCTTGGTTAAGGTTTCGGGAGCTACGTATAATAATTTAGTTTTTCCGGAACGCACATCGTTTTTAACCTGAATTGTATCTGCTTTTCCCAATGAAGAATTTAAAAAATGTGCAATGCCCTGCTCTTGACTAAACCCCCTTATGGCATCAACCTGATTTTTCATTAGCGCAATCAATGGGGAGACTATTATGGCCGTACCTTCCTGCATAATTGCCGGTAACTGATAGCACAGGCTTTTTCCGCCACCGGTGGGCATTATCACAAATGCATCTTTGCCCTGTAAGATGTTACCTATTATTTGATCTTGCTGACCTTTGAATGCATTAAATCCAAAAAAACTCTTGAGGGTTTTAAGAAGTTCTTTTTTATCGATTCCCACCATTATATTTTTTTAAAAGACAAGTAATAAATATAACCGATTTTTTAATTCACATTGACGGTTATAACAAAAATTTATAAGCCTGTACGCATACGTTTATGATATACATAAACCAGAATTAAGCCCAAACCGTGCAAAATCCATGTGATTTTAAAAATTATCCCCATTTCGAGTTGCAAAACATACTGCAGCGTTTCTTTAAAAAAAACAAAAACTAATAAATAACTTCCCCACCAGCGCATAAATGCAATGCCGGAACATGCTAAAACTTCAATTGCAAAAAACAAACTAAAGGCCAATGCACCTATGGAAGAACCCGTTCGAATTTGGGGTGAAAACAAATGTGGAAAATGAAATGCTGTAAATAAAAGGCTTACATACAGCCATATTTTAAGAGGCCAGGGTAGTTTCATGCGTTACTTCGTATTGCTTCAACCGGGTCCAGTTGCGCGGCATGATACGCCGGTAAAAAACCACTTAATACACCTACTATTAATGAAATGCAAAGCGCTAAATTAACATTTGAAAAAGTTAATGATAACGTAAAATCAGAACTTACGTTTACAATTACTATTATCAATTCAACAATGCCAATACCTATTAAGCCGCCCATTATACTTAACAGGATGCTCTCCCATAAAAATTGGTATAAAATAAAAGCTTTTGGGCTGCCTAAACTTTTTTGTATTCCAATTTGAGACGTACGCTCGCGAACAGAAACAAACATCATATTAGCAATTCCAAACCCCCCCACAAGAATTGAAAATCCACCAATAATCCATCCTGCAGTACCTACCAACGCAAATAAATCATCAAATCCCTTTTGTAAAATACGGGTTTCATTTAATGCAAAATTATCTTCTGCGGCCGGCTTAATTCGACGTTGCGAACGTATAATGCCACGTAATTCAGACATCATCTGGGCGGTACTTATATTGGATTTAGGCTTAACCATTATAGTAGGATCACTTTCTTCTTTGGTGATATCCATAAATTTATATGCCTGTTTGTAAGGAATTATAATTTGAAAGTCTGAACTTTCGCCAAACATACTTTCACCCTCTTTTTTTAATACCCCTAACACCCTGTAGGTTTGTCCCGAAATTTTAAATTGTTGTTGCAAGGGATTTTGATTATAAAATAAGCCTTTGGCAATATCAAACCCTATAACCGCATAGGGTTCTGCAGATTGTAAATCGGCATCTGAAAAAAAACGCCCGGCTTGAATGCTTACCGATTTTAGCTTGGTGTAATCGGCGCTAATACCCACAAGTTTGGCATTGGAGAGTTTAGCGGATGCCCGGTATGCACGTACTGAACTTTGAGCGCATTGAAATGCAACAGCGCCGGTCGTTTGACTGTTTGATTTTATAATTTGATACTCCGATATTGAGGGCAATGGACGATTGAGGTACTTCCACCACGGATAATCCGAACTAAAACTCCAGGGCCATTTTTGTATGTAAACAACATTATTACCTATCTCCTGAATACTGCCGCGTAATTTTTGTTCGAGGCTGTCCAGAACTGTAAATACAAAGATGATGGCAAAAATACCAATGGTAACTCCCAAAACACTAAGAAAGGATCTTAAGCGCTGGGCGCGTAAAGCTTGAAGCGCCAAAATAAAACTGCCTGTAAGCAGGCCCTTAATGGTCATGGCGCAGAAGAATCGATGCTACGTTTGTACTGCTGCAATATTCGTTTTCGCTGTTGTTTACGAAGTATATAAAACAATCCCGATAAAATAAAAAAACCAAAAAAATATAAGGCCGAATCGCGATCTGAAATAATTAAAAAATAAACCATGCATAGTAGTCCTAAGCATGTTGCAACCAGCCACATACGCTCTTGCAATGTGATTATTTTTAAACGGTACGCAATTTCTTTAGTCATATTACAAATTTAATTTAACTCGTCCTGTGATATTAAGCATTTCATATTTTGAAAAATCTGAATTGCCCGTTAAGCCATTCCCAAATAAAACCTCGTCTTGCCGTGT
The DNA here is from genome assembly GCA_009927275.1 of Sphingobacteriia bacterium. Classification (GTDB taxonomy): domain Bacteria; phylum Bacteroidota; class Bacteroidia; order B-17B0; family Aurantibacillaceae; genus Aurantibacillus. Next base: position 32,689 of record RFNG01000044.1, read on the forward strand.
TATTTTTACAGGTGCATCGGTATATAATTTTCCACTTTGTTCGTCCCAGCTGAGGACTTCGGTTTCTAACTGCTCACCTTGCTGATTACGTAACACTACCTGTCCAGTGGCCTTAGAGCGTTTTTCTGAATTATATCGTATCGCTTTACGGGCAAATAATTCAGCCTGCGGTTTACCTTGTAAAGTATAAAATATCACATGTATGCCACTGTCTAATTCGGTGCGGGGTTGCGTGGTATGCATGGCATATACCCTCATGTAACGTGCACTCATTACAACGCGCAATCCGGCCGTGTCGATATAAGAAAGCAAAACCGAATCTCCAATTTGATCCGGCTGTTCATTTGCTGAAGATAAAGCAATAACTTGCTGCACAGAGTTGCTACAAGAACACCATAATACTAACGCGCCTGAAAGCATTATTAGCGATTTATACATTAATCGTATTTATATTTTAAAAACCAACGGTCCTGAAATGTGCAACCCAAAAAGATACGACCATAGGTTATCTGTTGTCCTTTTATTCCATATTGCCCAAAACGAAACGCTACATTAAGAGCATTAAACAATTTACTTTGACCAAGAGGTAAACCTACTCCAATATTGATATTCCAATCACTAACAACAGACGAATGTATTGAAATTGGTCCGTTTTGGTACTGAATTCCGGCACGGTATACGGTTCGTTTTAGAAACGTGCCTTTACCAAAAGCCTGCTTATCGGGTTGAAACTGAAATCCGCTTGCCACACGAAATACTTTAGAATATGTATTTGAAGTCATTCGCAAACGTGTATTACTCCAATCTGCAGTTTGAAAATCTATATTCCATTGCCAAATTTCTCCAGATTTTATACCCATACCCAAACCCTGTTCAAAGGGCGCAAGGGTTGGAATTATTTCAGAAGCATTGTAAATAGTGTCACGAATAGTTTCGTTTCCGTTTGTTAAAATGTAACTGTATACATCCAATTGCTGAACGGGATTTAAAGGCGTTGGTAATTGTGCACTGTAACCAAATCCCACCCTAATGGGATGTTTTAAAGCCCGCCGATGGCCAATGCTAAGGGTACTGTCAATGGTAAATCCGGTTTGGATTCCGGAATGTAATAAATACCCATTAACGGAAAGCGCATTTCGGGTAAGCGTATTATTATACAATATACTGTTTGGATATATTAAACGTGAGGTTTGATCAATTGAACCAAATAGCCATGAGGCCTGAGCTCCAAGTGAAAGTTCGCTGATTAACTGAACTGCTGTTTTACGAATAGCATAGGATACGCCTTTAAAACGTTTTATACTGTCGGGTACAAAATAATTTCGGTATCGAAATGACAAGTAACGTCTTGAAAACGGATTGGTGCCAAAACCTATAAATGCACTGTTCCATCCCCCGTATGCCTGAACTTGCTGGGTTGTTGTTCCTGCCGAGGAAATTTCAGTTTGAATTAAATTATACCCGCTTTGAGAATACGGTATTATACCCAATACCAAACCGCTATGTTTTTTAATAGGTAAAGCTAATACAGCATTTAAAAGTCTAATGTTATTATAATCGTAATACTTTGAATGCTGCTGTACACGTTGAAATTGAATATCAGTTCCCATATCTAACGCGGTGTAGCGAATTCCTGAAAATGCAGCGGGATTGGTTAAATTAATAACTGTTGGGGGTAAGGTATCCGTTTGAAGCGCAATTCCGGATGCCGCAAGGGCTTGTTGACTGGTAACGCCTACCGGAATGCGTTCACCTAATGCATAACGTGAAAATGGATTAAATCCTGTGGTTTGCGCGCTAAGCGATAGGCCCAAAATAATTGGAATAAAAACTGTTTTATTTCGGGTGGTCAAAAAGCGCATAGAGTCCAAAAAATAGCAAATCTGGAACCTCAAAGTAACGATTTTTAAACCCTTTTGACAAATAGGAGGCGTAACCGCCCGTTATAACGACATTAAGATTTGGCCAATGGGAATTGTAATATTGTACAAATCCTTCAATCTCTTTTAATACAGCTGTTTGTGCGCCTGCCCAAAGGGCCTCATCGGTGGTTTGGGCGGTTTCGTTATAAAACGAAGCATTAAACGGCAACTCAGGCAAGGCATGGGTATAGGCAGCCATTGATTTAAGCCGCATTTCAATTCCCGGGCTTATAGCACCCCCATGTGCTGTTCCATCCTGTGTTAAAATTTGATATTTAATACAGGTTCCGGCATCAATAACTAAAGTTGTTGAGTTTTTATATAAAAACTGAGCGCCCGCTAATCCCAAAATTCGATCGTGTCCAAATGCTAAGCGATCGTATTTTAAAGTAAAAGGAAGTGGTGTTTGGGCACTGTATATATTAACATCTACGTGCTTGCTTTGTAAATATGCCACTATTAATTCATGCTGGCGCGTAACCGAGACGCCAACCAAGGACGTACATTTTTTTTTTGTTTTTAAAAACGCTATACAAGATTCAGCATCTTTAAATCTTCCCAAAATTTGCCATACTATAACACCCGTTTTTGAACGGAACCAAGCTGCTAATTTTATATGGGTGTTTCCACAATCGAGATAATAGCGCATATTTAAAAATACATAATTGGTATTGCATATACGTGGCAATTAAAAAAATAATATCTTTGCAACGCGTATTTACGCTGCTGGTGCCTTAGCTCAGTCGGTAGAGCAAAGGACTGAAAATCCTTGTGTCCCTGGTTCGATTCCTGGAGGCACCACACAAAGGGAAGATTCTGAAAATCAGATTTCTTCCCTTTTTTTTTGAGCCAATTTTCGTTTCTCCCATTTATAACTTTTATGTAACTGAAACATCCGTTATAGACGATTGTGTTTAAATACTATAAGATTATGACTTTATTAACTTGATGATATCTGTATTATAACGTACCGCATTCCCTGTTTAATACCATGTAAAACATTAAAGCAACAACCAAGACTCAACTCTAAACTAGCCATTATTTGTAATGCTATTATTTATTACAGAAAAGTAACTGATTGTAAAATTTATGAATCAATGTGGTTGGTTTTTATAGAAAAGTGTGTTTTACTTTAGGTCTCGTTTTAACTTTTGATTGCGATTGGCACATTCCAAAGCCATTCTGAAAATTAAGTTGGTACGCTTGGCATATACATCCCATTGAATTAATTCAATTTCATCAGTGGGTTTATGATAATCGCCCAATAACATGCCATCGTAAAAAAATAAAACGGGTACTCCTAATCGGGCAAAATTATAATGATCGCTGCGGTAAAAAATACGTTGAGGATCGGCCGGGTCATCAAATTTATAATCTAAAGTAATAGGATTTTGTAATTTGTTTATACGTTCTAGTTCAGGTTCTAATTCAGAACTTATGCGGTTATGGCCAACCACATAAATGTAATTTAAAGTATCCGACTGGTGTCGCTCGGTATCAACTCTGCCAATCATATCAATATTTAAATCACATGATATTTTAGAGAACGATACCGGCTGGTGTTTGGAAAAATAATCACTGCCCCAAAGGCCTTTTTCTTCTCCGCTAAATAAAACAAAAAGTATCGAACGTCGTGGGCCATATCCCAAATTTTGAAGCGTTTTAAAGGTTTTAGCAAGCGTTAACACGGCAACCGTTCCGCTTCCATCGTCATCGGCACCATTGTATACAATATCGCCATCTTTTCCTAAATGATCGTAGTGTGCGGATAAAACAATATACTCGTTTTTTAAATCGCTGCCTTCTATAACTCCCATTACATTACAAGCGTTTTGATTTTGATAAGGGGTTTTATAATGCTGTCGGTATTCTTTTAAAGCCGGCAAGGGCGTAATACCCATTTGTAAAAACTGGGATTCAATATACCGCGCAGCCTTTTCAATTCCGGGAAAACCTGTTTCTCGGCCTTCAAGTGAGTCGTGTGCTAAAACAGAAAGATGACGTTTTAATTCGCTGATGACATCAGAAGAATTGTAATTTAATGGTAAAGGTTTTTGAGCCTTTAACAAGCTACTAAAACACAAACAGATAAAAAAAACTTTTAAGACTTTCATTTTTATTGTATTAAGGCATTAACTGCATTTGATATTTTGTTATAGTGTGTAATTATTTTTCGGATATTACAAATGGTATTATAAGGTCCAACATCCATCATGGCATTTACAGCCCAAGCCGGCAAAAACCCCCCGGGTTCAGTTTTAAGCGCATATTCAACGTGGGTATGATTTGCGTCAATTGCGGAAACCTGTATAATTGAATGTTCATGAGGTATACGAACACACGCGGTTAAAGGGTACGTTGAACCGGTAATATTTTTGGTTTCTATTTGAAATGTGTTAGCGTTTATTTTGCTTAGTTTTTGAATGCAATAATCATCCCTGTCACTCACCGGCCATGGCATTTTAAAGCGGTGGTATATAACCCGTGTATACGTATCAATATTTTTAATAACAGCTGATGAATCACAGGCATAAACCATTTTTTTTTGAATTGGAATATCCGTTAATAAGGACAGGGTACATTTAATATTAGCAGGTATTTGAAAAGTTGCTTTAATTTGATTAAAAGCACTACCGGGCACTTTACTCCAATATATTTTAACGCCGTTTTCTGATTTTAATAAGGTCCAGGTGTTTTGTGCAAAAATTACTGTATTACAACTAAATACAATAATAGTCACCAACGATTTCATAACTTATTACGAATATAAATTTAAAAATCTTAACCTAATGTGTTTTGGTAAAATCAAAACACCTGTTAAATGGCTTGTTTTTGAAAATTTAAAACAATCCTAAACAATCCGCAGATCCAAAAATGCAGTATAGGCAGTACTTGTGACCCCGGCGGGATTCGAACCCACAACCAACAGAACCGGAATCTGTCATTCTATCCAGTTGAACTACGGAGCCGTTTTGCAAAGATACTCTGAATTCTTAACTAATGCCGTAATATTGCCTTATTTTTGTCGTTATCAATACCGTATGCTACGCTTTTTACTTTTGTTATTATTGGTTTCTGGTTTGGCTTTTAATGCGCAAAACGCGCCTCGAACGTGGCATGATGAATTGGGTTTTAATGCAGTAAATACGGTTTGTAAATCCGGAAATTACATTTTTGCTGCCAATTACAACGGCTTGATATATTTTAATCAAAGCGACCGAATTCCTAAACGTCTTAACCGCAGTAATGGGCTTTACGAAACCGGCATCGTGTTATTGCGTGCTAATCCTTTTAACGGCAAAGTACTTGTTGTTTATGATAATGCACACATAGATGTAATTGATTCCGATTTTGAAATAACGCCGATGCCCGATTTACGTCTAAAAACAATTAATGGTAAAAAAGTAATTCGTGAAATTACTTTTTACAAACAATACGCTTACCTCGCTTGTGGCTTTGGCATTGTGGTAATTGATACTGATAAATTAGAGGTTAATGATACCTATTTTATTGGAAAACGCGGGGCGGATTTAGATATTATACAGGTAGCTTTAAACGATACAATCATGTATGCTGCCAGTACTCAAGGTTTATTGCATTGCACTTACAAAATAAAATATCCCGGCGATTACCGAAACTGGAATTGGGACACCGTATCCGTTAATTCAAAACAACTTAGCGGTATTGTAAATTGTAATAAAACTTTTTTTATTTCCTACAATTTAGGAGACACCTCAAACCAACCCAGTTTGTATAAAAGAGAGCTTTCAAAATGGCAGCCTTTTCCTAATATACAAGCTCCTTACACGCATTTAATATTAAAGCTTCATGCAGCCGATTCCTTGCTGGGAATTATTGACGATTACAGTATAAAAGCAGTTCATTCTAAATTTGGAACAACTCCTATTCAAATTAATTCATTTAATGGTACTGCCACGTATTACTCCATACAGGATGGAATCATTATAAAAGATAATACCTCTAATTTATGTGCATGGGTTGCTGATATAAATGTTGGTATATACAGTAGTTTGGGTAATTATCCCTATTACAACCAGGTACCCGTTAAACTTTCCGGGATGAACGGACGGACCGCTGGCAATATAGATATTTATAAAGGCAAGGTGCGTATTTCGCCATCATACCTAAGTAATGCCGGCGTTTATAATGCTATTCGGCGCGGCATAAGTTCTAAACTAGACAGCATATGGGTATATACCGAAACACGCGATGTAAATGCAGCTGCACTGGTTGATGTATGCAGTGTACTTACTGATCGTTTAGACACTTCTGTATTTTGGGTTGGCACCTGGTTTTATGGAATTCAAAAATATAAAAACAATACTTGTATTAAGTATTATACCAATGCCAACACACCTGCAATGCCACAAATATTACCCAAAGAGCCCCGATGTACAGGCTTAACTATGGATGGTGCTGGCAATTTATGGTTTGCGCATAGCGATCAAAAGGGATTTTTAAGTGTTATACAACGTGATGGAACATTTTTAAATTTTGAGTTTGATGCTGCACGTTTTACCCGAAAAACATTGGCCGATAAAAACGGCTTTATTTGGGCATTGCACGAGCGCGATGGCGGCCTTACAGTATATAATGCCAATGGGTTTAAGCCCCCCCTAAAAGGCATTAATTATCATGTATTAACTAAAGATATTGGTAATGGTAATTTAGAGTCAAATGCAATTTATGCAATTGCAGAAGATCTAAACGGACAAATATGGATTGGCACAGGTGCAGGCATTCGCGTGTTTTACAATCCTCAAAATTTATTTAACAGTAATTCGGTAATAGACGCACAGCCTATTAAAATTGTACAGGATGGCAATGTTGAGTATTTGTTGGGGCGAGAAGCCGTTACGGCAATTTGTGTAGATGGTGCCAATAACAAATGGGTTGGTACATTAAGCGGGGGCGTTTATTGTTTTTCTCCTGATGGCCAAACTCAATTGTATCATTTTACAAGTGAAAACAGTGCGCTGTATAGTAATACCATTTTGGATTTAAATTATGATATACAGAGCGGTAATTTGTATGTTCAGTCTGAAAACGGATTGCAACGCTATCAGAGTATATATACAATTGGGCAACAACAGCTAAACCAATTAAATGTTTATCCAAACCCTGTAAAGCCCGGATTTTTGGGAACAGTTATGATTAGAAATTTAATTGATCAAGCCCAAGTTCGTATTACAGACGAAAATGGATTTTTAGTTTGGGAATCTACTTCCAATGGTGGTCAATTGGAATGGGGTCTTTTAGATTATAATTCAAAGCCTGTAGCTGCCGGCGTATATCTGATTCAGGTTACGGACACTTATGGAACCATAAGTGCTGTTGAAAAAATTTTAGTCTTGCGCTGATGTTTATTAAAGACCGTGGACTGATTTTACGGCAAACGCCATTACCCGGAAAAGGAAACATGATTCAGCTTTGGATGGCACGCGAAGGTTCAGTAAGTGCTGTGGTATATCCCGGTAAAAAAAATGGAGTTGCCCCTGCTGCCTTAAAACCTTTACAGCTTTTTGATATTGAACTTCAGTACCAAGTAAAATCCAAATCGTATAAGTTAAAGAATTAAAATGCCTTGATGGGCATACAGATATTCAGTTTTTTAATGACGCTCACCTATCAGTTTACCACATAATGCATGAATTAGCATGGCGGGTGCTTCGTGATACGCCCGGTAATTTGGAAGTGTTTGAAATTTTAAACCAACATTTAAAACTACTAAACCTTAAAAATGAAAATGCCATTCTTACGCACATATCCTTTTTAGCTGCTATCATTGGATGTTCTGGAATTCAACCGTTAAACACCTCTGAGGCAAAAAGCACAGTATTTTTAAATATAAAACAAGGTGTTTATCAAGAAGCGCCTTGTGCAGAGCTTTTTGTATCAAAAGAAGATACGATGTGGTTTGAAAAAATAATTCAACAGCATTCCAATGTATTTGAAATTCCAAAAGCATTACGTAAAACGGTTTTTAATACCCTTTTAGAATATTATTCATGGCATGTACCTGCGTTTGGCAAATTACAAAGCCTGGATATTATTCGTGAATTGTTTTGACTTACATAAACACTAATTATACCATAATTTAAACAGATTTTGTTTGTAAATACTACCGTAGCAATGCATTTAATGCAATGCCGTACAGCCACTTGGTTTACAAATATGTAGCAGTTCGGCTAGTGTAGATGCAATTTGTGTTATGTTAACGTGCTCAAACGAATGGCCTTTTGAGATTCCGAAACCTACAAAAAGTAATGGCACATGCGTATCGTAATTGTATCCGCTACCATGTGTTGTACCCTTTGATTCGTGATCCATCCATTGCGGTTTTAGGGTATAAACCAAATCGCCGCTGTGCTCTGGCATAAAACCGTTATGAATCTGCATTATACTTGAACCGTCGGCACCAGTTGCCTGTATAATTTCATCGGCATTAAATACTTGTGCTATTCCCTGTAATTGTGTTAATGCAAACCGAAGGCTATTTATTAATTGTATTTTGGGCACATTACTACTTACTTCAGATTTAAGATATATATTATGATTGCAAACGTGCTCCACAAGTGTACTGTCTTTAAAATGAATTTGGCAATACCTTTTGAGATGTTGCAATACATTATCATCGGTTAACAAGCCTGCTGGAATATTTTGATCGATGAGAAATTTTGGCACTTCAGCAGCGCCATGATCTGCTGATAATATCACCATATAATGTTCAGCTCCAATGCGCGCATCTAAAAATGAAAATAGTTTTTCAAACTCTATATTTAAACGAATGTAGGTATCTTCGGTTTCAACCGACCGAGGACCGGTAGCGTGGCCAATGATATCTGTACTAGAATAACTTATTGAAAGTAAATCGCAATAGGAATCTGTTCCCAATGCTTCAGCGTTAATGGCCTCCATGGCAAAATCAGTTACCAGGGCATTTCCTTGTGGACTTCCTTTTATCCATGTACCCGGTGCATCAGTTTTAAGATATTCATAAGGGAAAACAGCGCGTGCTGAACCTGTTGGCGAAGCCTCAAATGACATAGTGTCTGGCGTAGAAGCTGTATACGTTGAAAGGGCATAATAGGGCTTCCATCCTTTTTTTACACGATCGTAAATGTTTAAATTTTTATTAAAGGTATTTACCCATTTTGGCAGCGACTGCATGTACCATGTTGAAGTAATAAACTGCATGTGATGTTCATCAAACCAATAGGCTGCATTGCCATGGCGCCCAGCGGGAAATATAGCACTACGGTCTTTTAGAGATACGGCAATAACTTTAGAATTATTGCTATTGCTTAATCGTAATTCATCACCTATGGTACTAGACTGTAAATGCTGCGGCGATGGTTGGTTTTTTAAAACGGTATCATTTGTACAGTATACCATTTTTGCCTTACTGCGGCTGTACCAATGATTACCAACTATTCCGTGAACCCTTGGCGTTGTTCCTGTAAACAAACTCGCATGTCCCGGTCCGGTATATGTAGGTACATAATTATAGTGTGCATTATTAAACACAAAACCACTATCAGTAAAACGTTTTATACCATTTGTGGTCCAACGGTGTTTGTACCTGTGTAACATTTCGTAACGCATTTGATCTACGGTTATCCACACCACAAGTTTGGGCGTTTGGCTAACTGCACAAAAACTTAAAACCGAGCATGCAAGGGTTTTAAGCAGACGTCTGGTATTATTTATCCAACACATTAAATTCAGAATTCATACTTATATATTCAGGAACTAAGGATTTCATAAGACTCACAATATGCAAATTGTTTTGAGTTTCAAAAGCTTGTATAAGTTCATTAACTTGATGCTGCACGCTACTGGCATCTAGCGTACGTGTTTTGCCAATTAATATTTTGGGATGGTGAGTGGGTAAGGTGTTTTCTTCATTTGCTAGCAGCTCTTCATACAGTTTTTCACCAGGACGAAGTCCCGTATATTGTATTTGAATTTCGGTTTCAGGAATTAAACCTGAAAGTAAAATCATTTTTTTAGCGAGCTCGGCAATGCGAACGGGCTTGCCCATATCAAATACAAAAATCTCACCCCCGCTACCCATAGCGGAGGCTTCAAGTACTAAAACGCCGGCCTCATCCATGGTCATAAAAAACCGCGTAATTTCGGGATGTGTTACTGTTATGGGACCGCCCTGTTCAATTTGTTTTTGAAATCTTGGAATAACAGAACCGTTTGAACCCAACACATTTCCAAAACGGGTTGTAATAAACTTGGGTCCGTCAGAACGTTGTAAACTTTGTACATACATTTCTGCTATCCGCTTACTGGCACCCATAACATTGGTTGGATTAACTGCCTTATCGGTACTAATCATAACAAAGCGCTCAACGCCAAACTGTTTTGCAAAATCTGCAACCAGCTTGCTTCCCAAAACATTAGTTAGTATGGATTCTGAGGGATTATGTTCCATTAATGGAACATGTTTGTATGCGGCCGCGTGAAAAACCAAATGGGGTTTAAAAAATTCAAACACACGGTTTAATCGATTGGCATTACGCACATCACCTAAAACCACTTCAAAATTTAATTGAGGATATGCTGATTTTAAATTCCATTCTAATTCGTACAAGGGCGATTCGGCCTGATCAAATAATACCAATTGTTGAGGCTGGTATTTTGCGCATTGCATGGCTAACGTACTGCCAATACTGCCTGCAGCACCCGTAATTAATATGGTTTTGCCGGTTATAGCGGAACGGATTTGTATTTCATCAATTCTGATTGCATCGCGCTCTAACAAATCTTCAATTTTTAAAGGCTTAAATTGCTTTACGCTGAGTTGCCCATTAATCCATGAATGTACGGGTGGTACGTGTAATACACGAACATGATATTTAAAGCAAAGCTCTGTAATGTACTGCTTACGTTCTGAATTAAGTTGTTGTGGTGTAATTAATAAAAGTTCGGGCTTGTGTTTTTTTAACATGCTTTCAAGTCGTTGCAATGACAATACTTGCAAGCCTTCTATTCGAAGTTGATTTTTTTTAATATCGTCGTCAAAAAAAACAATAACCTGATACGACGTATTAGGGTCGCCGTCAAGTGTACGTTTTGATAAAAGGCCCGATTCGCCGGCGCCAAAAATAAACACTTTTGTTTTTTTTAAATGATGGCTTTTTGATTGATAATACGTTGCCTTAGCAAACATTCGAATGGTTATCAGTAAAAAAGAGCTAAGTAAAAATTCAATAATAACGATTGAATGGGGTAAAACAAATGTTTTTAATTGGTAAAGCCATAACACAAGGTTAACACTTTCAATTAATATACTTCCGCTAAAAACAACCAGAAATATTCTTAGGGCATCTTTTGAACTGGTATACCTAATAACGCCTTTATATAGTTTTGACCAATAAAAACTAAACGCGCGAATACCTAAAACCAGTGTAAAGTCTAAAGGCATATTTTTAAAATCCTGATCTGGGATATTATTGAAATCAAATCGGATTAAAAACGCTAAAGCCAATGCGCCCAGCACTAAGATTAAATCCATGATGTAAATAATCCAGCGCGGCGTATTATGCTTCCAAAACCAATTAATGTAGTTATACATGTAGCGTGAAATTACTTATTTTTTAGTTTTTTTAGCATTTAATACATCAATGCGCAATCCGCAAGTAACACGAATGCGTTGTTGTTCAGCAAAGACATTACAAGCACAGGTGCTCATTTTTATTACTTTTACAGTGCCGTCTGGCATTTCTGTTTGCCATGACGTTTTTAAGTTTAAAGGGCCGTCAAATTCAAATGGATCTTTAATATAATCAGCCAGCTCAATTGTTTTAAGCGTAATAGTAGTGCCAAAAAGAACTGTACGAATTGGAAATGGCGCATGTTGTAATTGCAATTGTATTTTATTGCGCTTGGAGTTAAATTGTAATGCCATACGTCCTGTAATGGGAGTTTCATAATTTAAGCCCGCAATATGAACTTTAGCTTGTGCGGTAAAATATGTGCTGTCGGCAGAAACGTGAATAGACATTGCACTTACCGTCCAAGTGTAACTGCCTTTTAAAATTAAATACGTATACGTTTGGGTGCCTTGAATTTCACCTAATCCTTTTAAAACCTGATTGATGGCCGATTCATGCAATACCAATTCCATGTCCATTAAAGAATCTGAACAGGGTTTTAATTTGGTTTGCGCATGACCAATTACCGACCATGCAAGCATTGTAAATACACACCATTTCATTGAAGGTATTCTGCTAATCCGTGTACACCGCCCTCTCTGCCAAAACCACTTTGCTTGTAGCCCCCAAAAGGAGATGCAGGGTCAAATTCGTTAAAGCTATTTAACCATACAACCCCGCATTGAATTTGCCTGGCCATAGCATTAGCAAGTGCTATATCTGAAGTCCATATGCCAGCGCTTAATCCCATTGGCGTATTGTTAGCTATTTGAATGGCTTCAGCAACCGATCTGAACGATTGAACGGTTAATACAGGTCCGAAAAGTTCTTCCCTGCTAAGTATATGTGTTGATCCGGTATCAAAAAATACAATTGGTTTACAATAATAGCCATTCTCTGGAAGTGAAGCGGGATGTTCAAAGCAGGATAGTCCATCGCGTTTACCTTGATGTATATACTGGCTTACTTTATTGTATTGGGTTTTAGAATGTAATGGTCCCATTTCGGTATTTTTATCCATAGGATCGCCGATGCGAATTTTTGAAATGCGTTTTTGTAAAAGTTTTTTTACTTCTAAAGCAATAGACTCATGTACCAATAACCGAGACCCTGCACAACACACCTGACCTTGATTAAAAAAAATACCTTTTATAACGCCTTCAATGGCTTGTGCCAATGGGGCATCTTCAAACAGTATGTGCGGCCCTTTACCGCCCAGTTCAAGGCTTAGTGCTTTTTGAAAGCGTTGTGCTGTAAATTGAATTTCACGTCCAACCTCCGTACTTCCTGTAAATGCAATCTTAGAGGGTATTGCATGAGCACACATACGCTTGCCGATTTCACCATCTCCCAATACTATATTAACCACGCCCGGCGGAAAATTGCAGATGTGAATTAGTTCGGCAAGCAAAAGAGCTGTAATTGGTGTGCTTTCAGCTGGTTTTATAACTACCGTATTTCCACAGGCCAGCGCTGGCGCAAGTTTCCATATGGCCATCCACAGCGGAAAATTCCAAGGTATTATTTGAGCAACAACCCCGTATGGTTTTTGATGGGCTAAGGGCGTTATATAATGCCATTTATCTGCCCAACCGGCATGGTACATTAAATGCTGAATACATCGTGGTATATCAAAATTTTTAGATTCCCGTATGGGTTTTCCGGTATTTAGCGTTTCAGCCTCTGCAAATTTTCGGGCATGTAATTTTAGTTGTTCTGCAAGGCGGTACAGGTACATTCCACGTTCAAGTCCGCTAAGTTTAGACCATGTTTTTTGATATGCGTGCTGCGCAGCCGAAAAGGCAGCATCAACCTGCAATGCATTTGCATATGTAATTGTTGTTAATTGAGTTTCGTCTGCTGGATTTAAAATAGGGTGCCGTTTTCCGGAAGGTTTAATAAATTGTCCATTTATGAAAGAACCGTACACCGCATTAAGCTTAAGTAGTTTTGCTTCCGGAGCCGGTGCAAACTTCCATGTTTTATTTAGTTTTGCACACATATGTTAATCATTTGAAAAATAACGGCTGTGCTGATGCTGGCCCGATTTTTGTTTTAACAATTGCAACATGACATCGTTTGCCAAACTGCTTGCTCCAAAACGAAGTAATGTGGGATGTAACCATTCCTGTCCTAGAACTTCTAAAATAAGTGCAATATAGACTAAGGCCTGTTTGGTAGTTGAAATGCCCCCTGAAGGTTTTATACCAACATACTTGCCGGTTTTAAGCATAAATGCATAAATGGCTTCCAGCATAATATAAACCACTTCAGGGCGCGCGGATACGGAGCTTTTTCCGGTAGATGTTTTTATAAAATCAGCCCCTGCATATAATGCTATATCGGCAGCCTTTCGAATTTGACCCGGGCGATCCAATTCACCTGTTTCGAGTATAACTTTTAGTGTTGTTGTTCCGCAAATTGACTTTACCTTTTCAATTTCTTTAAACACGGCTTGGTATTTGCCCTCTAAAAATAATTTACGGTTTATAACCATGTCGATTTCATCTGCACCCTGCTTTAAACACCATTCTAACTCCTTACAACGTAATGTAAATGGTACTTGCGCAGCAGGAAATGCAGTAGATACGGATGCTACACGCACATTGGTGCCACGCGTAATACGTTTTGCTTGAGCAATATGTATTGGATATACGCAAACCGCCGCAGTTTGCCATTGCATGGCTTTTTGACAAAGTTGAACGACTCTTTGTTCGGTGTCTTTTCCTTCTAATGAAGTAAGATCTATGCAATTTAAAATTAAATCTAAGGCTTGAATTTTAAATGCGCCTTTAAAACTACGAGATGCAATACTATGAACGCGTTCTTTAAGCATAACGGGTTCTATTGTACTTACTTTAGGAAACCTTTGCATCTGAAGGTCTAATTTATTTGGTATTTGTATATAAACATTTATTAACCAATCGTGTTATTCATAAGCCTATGTTGGTAACCTATAACACCTAACTTTACGGGCCTAAAATTTAAAATGCACAAAGTTACCTATGCGTCACACCACATTGAATTAAGTTCAAACCTAAATGAACTTATAGACCAATGGGCATTACTTGAAAACGATTTGCCATTTTATTTAAAAAGTAAGTATGTAAGCGCATTAGAAGGCTGTTTAAACCGGCCCTTTCAACAATTTTATGGAGTAGTATTAAAAACCAATAAGCCAATTGGTGTAGTGCTCATTCAGCGTATTCGATTTGAGTGGATTGACTCTTTAAATGCACCTGGTGCAGAAACGGGGTTTTGGAAACGCTTTTTACATGCTTCAGGTCGTTATTTGTTATCGTGTTTTGGAAAAAAACTCAGTATTGAAATTAGCTCTCTGGGCAATCAAACTATCAGTGGAACCCATGGTTTTTACTTTATACCCACGGTACCTACATCATTACAAATTGAGTTTTTGGAGTTTATTATAAATCAAATTCAAATCTACGTTCCCGCGCAAAGTCCCCTAAAGTTGGGGATTATAAAAGATTTTACTTCCCATTCTGATTTTAAACCTACAAAACACCATGCGCCTATAATTCTAAAACTAGATCCAGAAATGGTTTTACACATTTCAGAACAAGTGCCTACTATTGAAGATTATATATCCGGGTTTCAAAAGAAATACCGGCAACGGTACAAATCCATTAAATCAAAAGGCCAAGATATAGAATGGCGCCTTTTAACAGAATCTGAAATTTGTGCATACAGTGATGTTTTTGATACGTTGTATTCTGCAGTTTTTGAACGTTCTGAATTTCAAATGCTAAAACTTCCTAAGGGCTATTTTAAAAATTTAGCATTGGCATTTCCTGATACATTTAACATTCTGGCGGGATTTTACAACAATCAATTGGTGGTTTTTGGTTCATGTATTAAATCGAATAAATATGAAGTATCAGCGCATTATATTGGTATAGATTTTAAATATGAACACCTTGAGTTATATCAAAATTTACTGTATCAGTTTATAGCATTTGCTATTACCAACAAGGTAAAGACGCTTCATTTTGGAAGAACTGCAGCTGAAATTAAATCCACTGTGGGTGCCGTACCCCAGGATTTATGTATATGGATATATCCCAGAGGCCGAATAAGCCGATGGGTTATACAAAATATAATAGCGCAATTTAAACCAAAAGCCGTAATCTACAGGTCGCCCTTTAAAAAAGCAGAACAAGAATTAAAA
>RFNG01000045.1 GCA_009927275.1 Sphingobacteriia bacterium
TATTAGCAATTTTGATAGGTTTAATTACACTAGGTTTAGCCTGCACCCATTATTTAATAATAAATTTTGTGAAGCTATTTAAAATAATTCTTAAAAGCTAATCCACTAAACTTAAAATACAGGCTTCAAAATCATCTTCAAAAGTTTTGCGTTTTGTAGCATCACACCAAATTAATATTTTATAAAAAGCTTTTGAAGTTTCAGCCACACCAATTTTATAGTAAATTTTAGTTTTAGCATCTTTATCAAAATAGGATAAATCTGAAAGCCAAAAGCTTATTCCGTTTTTAGTTTTTGATTTAGGATCAGAAACCGTACGTTGCTCTTCATCTTTAACAAAATCGGTAATAAAATTATCATAAAAATCACGGGCACTGTTAAAATTCATTTCAAGCGCCAGCAATTCTTCTTTGGTATCGTAAATAACTATACCGTAAATATCTTTAACTACACTTTTAAATTGAAGGGCCGCAGCAGAGTTAATACCGGCTGTTTTACTTAAATACGAAGGTACATTAAGCGTAAAGGTTAAACCGCCTACAAGCGGTGTGATTTTGGTTTGAGCCGTTGTAATGCCTATACACAATACAAGAGCCAGAGTAACAAGAGCGTTCATAATGTCAGTACGTTTTTTCCGACCAAATTACAGATAAATTTACAATAGTTTGAACGGCTTTTTGCATATCCTGTACACTAACCCATTCGTGTTTGCTATGAATAGCGTGTTCACCCGCAAAAATATTAGGACAAGGCAAACCCATAAAAGATAAACGCGATCCGTCGGTTCCCCCACGTATACTGGATGTAATAGGCGTCATACCGCTTCGTTTTATAGCTTCTTGGGCATTTGCAACAACTTCGGGATGTTGATCTAGTACAGCTTTCATGTTGCGGTATTGCGCACTAACAGCTATACTATAGCTGCATTTGGGATAATCGTTTAAAATTTGTTTTAACAGGTTTTCAAATTCGGATTCCATAGCCTTTAGCGTTTTTTCATCAAAGGCCCTTACAATATAACTTAGTTTTACTGCTTCAAGTCCACCTTCAATAGCTGTGGGATGAATAAAAGGCTCACGGCCTTCAGTAGTTTCGGGTGTTTGCGTTGCATTCCAGGACGTGATAAGCCGAGCCGCAATTTTTAATGCATGCTGCATTTTATTTTTAGCAAATCCCGGATGTGTAGGATAGCCGGTAATTGTAAGGTCCATACGATCGGCACTAAAGGTTTCGTTTTCAATATGTCCCCGAGACTCGCCATCAATAGTATATCCAAAATGGGCTCCGAGTTTTTTTATATCAACGCGATCGGCACCGCGGCCAATTTCTTCGTCGGGTGTAAATAAAATGCGAATGCAGCCATGCGGTATTTCGGGATGTGTTGTTAAAAAATGCATGGCATCCATAATTTCAGCTAGGCCCGCTTTGTTATCGGCACCTAATAACGTTGTACCATCAGCCGTGATAATATCATTTCCAAATTGATCATTAAGCTTGGGATGTTCGGACAGTCGAATAATTTGTTCGGTATCCTGAGGTAAAATGAGATCTTGCCCGCTGTAATTATAATGTACTATAGGTTTTACATGTGCTCCCGAACAGTCGGGCGATGTGTCCATGTGCGAACAATAACAAATTACAGGCACCTCATGCGTAACATTAGAAGGCAGAGTGGCGTATACATAGCCATGTTCATCCAGTTCAGCATCTTGCAGGCCCATTGCTTTTAATTCTTGTACCAGTATCCGTCCCAGGTCTTTTTGTTTTTCGGTGCTTGGGCATGTGGCGGAGTTTGGATCCGACTGCGTATCAATTTGAACATAGCGTAAAAAACGCTCGGTAACCGTATAGGCGTATGTATTAAAATTTACAGGATTCATTTATGCAGCATTTAGCGTATCAAGTTTTAAATGTTGAAGTTTCTTTGCAGCTTGAGCATAGGTTAGGGTATAATGGCTAACGCGCGGTTCGGCCTCTGGCAACTCAAACATTAAGTCATTTAAAAGTGCCTCACAAATACCTCTAAGGCCGCGCGCGCCCAAATGAAAATCCATGGTTTTGTCTACAATAAGTTCTAAAACGGCATCTTCAAATTCAAATGTAATACCATCTAGAGCAAACAAACTCTGGTATTGTTTTATAAGGGCATTTTTGGGTTCGGTTAATATAGACCGCAGGGCATTTCGATCGAGTGGATTTAAATACGTTAGCACCGGTAAGCGCCCTATAAGTTCTGGAATAAGTCCATATGATTTTAAATCCTGAGGTGAAAGGTATTGCAGTAAATGGTCATTTGCTATGCGCTGGCTGTTTGTAGCCGTATAACCTACCGCACGTGTATTAAGCCGTTGTGCTATTTTTTTTTCAATGCCATCAAAAGCACCACCACAAATAAATAAAATGTTTTTGGTGTTTACCTGTATCATTTTGGCATCGGGATGTTTTCGCCCCCCCTGAGGCGGTACATTTACCACCGTGCCCTCTAATAATTTTAATAAGGCCTGTTGTACCCCTTCGCCACTTACATCACGTGTTATAGAGGGGTTATCACTTTTACGGGCTATTTTATCTATTTCATCAATAAAAACAATACCTTTTTCGGCTGCAGATACATTATAATCGGCCGCCTGAAGCAAACGCGTTAAAATGCTTTCAACATCTTCGCCTACATAACCCGCCTCGGTTAAAACGGTGGCGTCTGCAATGCAAAACGGCACATTTAAAAGTTTGGCTATGGTACGCGCCAATAAGGTTTTTCCGGTTCCGGTTTCACCCACTAAAATTAAATTTGATTTGTCAATTTCAAGTTCTTGTGTGGGCACATCGTTATGTATGCGCTTAAAATGATTATACACAGCTACACATAATGTTTTTTTGGCAGCATCCTGGCCAATAACGTATTCATCCAGTTTTAGCTTAATGGTTTTGGGCTTAAGCAAATCCATTGAAGATTTAGCCTGCCGCTGTTGTTCGGCCTGAGTTGTTTCATGTATTATTTGATAAGCTTGTGTTATGCAGGCATCACAAATGTGACCACTTACGCCGGCAATTAACACCTTGGTTTCTTTTTTATTGCGTCCGCATAACGAACAACAAATTGCTTGATCTTTACCCATGGTACCGCAAAGGTACAAATACCTGTTTAATGCGCGCCCGTTTGGGTTTTTTTTGTAAATTAAAACATGCCAATTATAACTCCTAAGCCAGTTATCAATACCCTAAAGTTTGTCATTTTTATAACCTTGTTTTTAAGCTTATGCGGCTTATTTTTTAAATTGATGTACTGGCCCGGCGCAAGTGCGTTTTTTGCTGCCGGCGCGTTATTTTTTACACTGCTGTACATACCGCTTATTACCGTTCAGATTTGTTTAACACAACCGGATATTTGGAAACGTGTTTTAACCATATGCCAATCTGTAATTATAATGATACTGGGTATTGGATTTACATTTTCTTTTTTACGATTTCCGGGTGCGGCAACCTTGCTGCAACTTAACAAAGGGCTTATTTTAGGCTTGTTGTTGCCATACGCGCTGTATCATCTTTTTGTATCGTATAAACAGCCGGTTCAAAAAACCCATGCACGGGTTCTTTTAATATACTTTTTAGCTAATATGTTAACGGTGGTTTTACTTTCAGGATCTGGCAAAATTAGTATTCGCCCCATATTACAACAAACCCAAAAAGTTGAGCAGCAAGTGCGCGATAATAAAAATCGAAACTTGCAAATTATACAGTATTTAACCCCATTACAATTTAATAACAAGCCACGATTTATTGCTATGCGCAACATAACCAATAAACTGTGGCAGCACACCCAGCAATTTAAAATTCATTTGGTAAACAGCGTAGATCAAAAAGCAATACCCGATACGGCGTGGTTTTCTGCTGTTGACATAGAACATAAACAAGATTATGAAAACACCCTAGCGCTTTTATTTTCTAATTTAAATGACACGGCAAATCCCTGTAATATAAAAGTTTTAAAACAGCATATACGCTGCTTTAATGATACATGCGCGCAAATTTATAATGCCATAAAAAAAGATGCAGCGCTTAAACCCATTCAAATTAATATTGAATCTATTAAAATGAGGACGGCAGTACAGAATCGTGGGAGCAGTATTATTTACTAGAATCTCCGGCACTTTCAGTTTGTAATATAATAACCGATCTGCAAAACGAAATTTTAAATGCCGAATACCAAGTATTATTAGAATTTGTAAACCAGGCCACGCAACCTTGCAAACACAACAGCAGTTTAAGCATTTATTACAGCATAATATAAATCATGTATTACAAGAACAAGCGCAAAAGCTTAAGGATTTAAATACAGCCCACGAAAATCGTCAAAACACGCTTAATAGACAAACCAAAGAGTTACAAACGGTTAAAGACCAAAATACACTTATGATTTTGTCGATAATAATATTTTTAGGTTTAATTGCCTATGTTATATTTTCTAATATACAACGTAAACGACTCAATACAAAGCTACACGCACAAAATCAAAAAATAGAATTTCAAAAAACTGAATTGCTTGAAAAGCAACATGAAATTTTAGATTCTATTACCTATGCGCGACGCTTGCAAGAAGCCATTTTACCCAATAAACAAGCTATGGCATTGCATTTTAAACAATGTGAAATATATTATAAACCCAAAGCCATTGTGGCTGGTGATTTTTATTGGTTTGAGCAAAAACAAGATTGGATTTATATTGCAGTTGCCGATTGTACTGGCCATGGTGTGCCCGGCGCCATGGTATCAATGGTGGGTTATAATGCCTTGCAACGCGCTGTGTTTGAATTTAATTGTGTTGAACCCGGCGCCATTTTAGATAAAGCACGTGTTTTAATTGCAGAAACGTTTTCAAATCAAAAAACAGAAACCGTTAAAGACGGCATGGACATTTCATTAGTGGCTATAAATAAAATTCAAAACACCGTACTTTGGGCTGGTGCGCATAATCCATTATGGACAATGGACATACATGGCTTACATGAAATAAAAGCCACCAAACAAAGTGTAGGTTTTGCTTTTGATCCTAAACCATTTACAACACACGCCATCCCATACCAGGAAAACTTATATATATTTTTGTTTACCGATGGAATGCCGGATCAATTTGGGGGAGCAAAAGGTAAAAAAATGAAATACAAACAATTTTCTGAACTTTTAATGCAAACTACCCAAATTAAAAATGCTGTTGAAGTATTAGATCAAAAATTTAAAGAATGGATGCAACAATACGAGCAAATAGATGATGTTTGTGTAATTATATTGCAGTTGAAATAAGATAAAACAAGAAAAGTATTGTTTTTGGTTCTTTTTTCATTGTTTTAATTGTATTTAAGGGTTTTGCATTTAGCTATTTCAAAGACTGTGAGTCACAATTAAAATCAATATGAAACACAATGCCGCAAAAGAGTTTGGCTTTCTTTCAACTAACTGCCACAGGCTTCGCAAGCCTCCGGATTGTCTAAACTACAGGCCAGTTGTGCTTGTTGTTCTTCTACGCTAAGTAAATGGGTTTGTCCGCGTTCAACCAGTAACTGATCTTCATTACCAAGCACTACGGTAGGTTTTTTTAAAGCATCCTGGTCTACGGTAAATTTAATGGCATCGGCAGCTGCTTTGGTACGTAAGTAGTACATGCCGGTTTTTAATCCTTTTTTCCAGGCATAAAAATGCGCACTGCTCATTTTTGCAAAATTAGCATCCTGTATAAACAAGTTTAGCGATTGCGACTGATCTATAAATGCGCCACGATCTGCAGCCATGTCGATAATAGTACGTTGTTTAATTTCCCAAACGGTTTTGTAAAGTGCTTTAATATTATCGGGTATTTCGTCAATATGTTGTACGGAACCGTTAGACGCAATGATTTTATTTTTTAATCCTTCATTCCAAATGCCAAGCTTAACCAAATCGCGCAACAAGTGTTTATTTACTACAACAAATTCACCACTTAACACACGGCGTGTATATATATTACTAGTGTAGGGCTCAAAGCATTCATTATTGCCTAAAATTTGCGAGGTACTTGCGGTAGGCATGGGCGCTAATAACAAGCTATTGCGTACCCCGTACTTTAAGATTTCTTCTCTTAAAATATCCCATTCCCAGCGCTTACTAGGTGTAACATGCCACATGTCATGCTGAAAAATACCTTTAGAAATAGGTGATCCGGCATACGTTTCATAGGCACCATCCGTTTTAGCAAGATCTTTGCTGGCAGAAAGTGCTGCAAAATAAATAGTTTCAAAAATTTCAGAATTTAATCGGCGCGCATCTTCACTTTCAAACGGAAAGCGCATTAAAATAAATGCATCTGCAAGGCCCTGAACACCCAATCCAATGGGACGATGCCGCATATTACTGTTACGCGCTTCGGGTATCGGATAATAGTTTCTATCAATAATTTTATTAAGGTTTAGTGTGGCCTGATAGGTAATATCAAATAATGCATTATGATCAAACTCACCGGTTTTTTCGTCTA
Organism: Sphingobacteriia bacterium; assembly: GCA_009927275.1. Lineage (GTDB taxonomy): Bacteria > Bacteroidota > Bacteroidia > B-17B0 > Aurantibacillaceae > Aurantibacillus. The sequence continues at coordinate 6,503 of RFNG01000045.1, forward strand.
CAAAACGTGGCAAGGCAATAGAAGCGAGGTTACAAACGGCAACTTCATCGGCACTGGTGTATTCAATAATTTCTGTACATAAATTACTAGATTTTATAGTACCGAGATTTTGTTGATTAGATTTACTATTAGCCGCATCTTTAAATAACATGTACGGATTTCCCGTTTCAATTTGCGCTTCAATTATGGCGGCCCACAATTCACGTGCTTTTATTTTTTTTCTGTAGCGACCTTCAGCTTCATACGATTCATATAAGGTTTCAAAGGCGGCACTGTGACAATCGCTTAAACCCGGACATTCATTAGGGCACATCAGCGACCAGTCACCCTCGGCCTCAACACGTTTCATAAATAAATCCGGAATCCACAGCGCGGTAAATAAATCGCGCGCGCGCAATTCTTCTTTCCCATGGTTTTTACGAATGTCTAAAAACTCATAAATATCGGCATGCCAGGGCTCAAGATAAACCGCAATAGAGCCTTTTCGCTTGCCGCCGCCCTGGTCCACATATCGTGCGGTTTCGTTATATACTTTTAGCATGGGAATAATACCATTGCTGGTTCCGTTAGTGCCTTTTATATATGAACCCGTGGCACGAACATTGTGTATGCTAATACCTATTCCTCCGGCGCTTTGTGAAATTTTTGCACATTGTTTAAGCGTATCATAAATTCCATCAATACTATCATCTTTAACCTGCAATAAAAAACAAGAACTCATTTGTGGCTTTGGTGTTCCGGCATTAAATAGGGTAGGCGTGGCATGCGTAAACCAACGTTCACTCATCAGGGTATAGGTTTTTAATGCCGATTCAATATCATCTTTATGAATGCCAACAGCTACGCGCATAATCATGTGCTGCGGTCGTTCTGCAACCAAGCCGTTCATTTTTAAAAGATACGAACGTTCCAAGGTTTTAAATCCAAAATAATCATAGCCAAAATCACGGTCATATATTATGGAGGAATCTAAAATCTGCGCATTTTGCATTACCAGAGCAAAAACATCTTCTGCTATTAATCCCGCTTTTTGACCGGTTTTAGGATCAATGTAATGGTACAGGCTTTCAATAGTTTTTGAAAATGACTTTATGGTGTTTTTATGTAAATTACTTACTGCAATACGCGAAGCCAGTTGAGCGTAATCGGGATGCCGTACCGTTAATGATGCAGCGGTTTCAGCAGCCAAATTATCTAAATCACTGGTACTAACGCCGTCATAAACACCATCTATAACTTTTTTAGCCACCAATATCGGATCAACGTGTGCCGGTTCTAATCCGTAACTTAGTTTTTGAATGCGAGCTGTAATTTTATCAAATTTTACAGACTCCCGGGTGCCATCGCGTTTAATTACAAACATGTTTTAGGGGTGTTAAATAGGTTTTTAATTATATACAAATACAAGATAATACGAGAACTTAAAAATTTTAATTTTAACCTGATTTTTCTTTCAACAGTAGCGTAGTTAATATCTTCAATACCCTGGATTATGGGGCTAAGATTCCTGACAATCAAGTATTTAATCATCTCAAAGGGGGGTTTTTAACGAAGCGGCGAACTAAAAGTCTTCGTCCAGTTTAAATTCTTTTTGAGTTTCGGATTTATTCATTACGCCGGCCTTTTGATATTCGCCTACTCGTTTTTCAAAGAAATTGGTTTTTCCCTGAAGCGAAATCATTTCCATAAAATCAAAAGGGTTAGCAGCATTAAAAAATTTAGAACAACCCAATGCAACGAGCAGACGGTCGGCCACAAATTCAATATACTGGCACATTAAATCGGCATTCATGCCAATAAGTTTTACAGGTATGGCATCCACAACAAATTTCTTTTCAATTTGCACAGCATCTGTAATAATTTGCGTAACCTGTTCTTTAGGCAATTGCCATTTAATATGCTGTGCATATAATAGGCAAGCAAAATCACAGTGCAGGCCTTCGTCACGGCTAATAAGTTCGTTGCTAAATGTAAGCCCCGGCATTAAGCCCCGTTTTTTTAACCAAAATATAGAACAAAACGAGCCTGAAAAGAAAATACCTTCCACGGCAGCAAAGGCAATTAGGCGTTCCGCGAAACTGCCATTGCCAATCCAACGCAAGGCCCACTGGGCTTTTTCACCCACACAGGGTACGGTATCAACAGCATGTAAAAGTTTGTCTTTTTCAACAGGGTCTTTTATATAAGTGTCAATAAGTAAGGAATAGGTTTCAGAATGTATATTTTCCATCATAACCTGAAAACCATAAAAGCAACGGGCTTCAGGGTATTGCACCTCGTTTAAAAAATTGATTGCTAAATTTTCATTTACAATACCATCACTCGCGGCAAAAAAAGCCAGTACATGTTTTATAAAGTGCCGTTCGTTATCGTTCAGTTTGGTATTCCAGTCTGTAAGATCAGAGGCCAAATCAATTTCTTCAGCAGTCCAGAAACTGGCTTCTGCTTTTTTATAAAAATCCCAAATGTCACGATACGTGATGGGAAACAGAACAAAACGATCTTTGTTTTCAATAAGTATTGGCTCTTGCGGCATGTAATTTGTATTAATTGGTTTTAAAAAACTCTTCATGCAAATAAATTGAAAAATACAGGGGGGTATCTTTAAAATGAATTAACACATTGCCTAAGTTTTTAACACGTGACGTTATTAACCGATTTTATGTTGATAAAAACAAGAAATGATTTTAAAACTCCATTTTGAATTAAAGACAAAATTCGTATTGGCCTATTTATGTATCTTTGTTTATACGGCATGAATGATGTTGCACTGTTTGATCAATTGCGGAAACGAAATTTTTCGGCCTCAAAAGTGTTTTTTGAACGCTATTACGGCCGCATGCTTGCAGTTTGCCGCCGCTACTGCGCCGAGGATGCAGAGGCCTTAAGCACACTGTTTGATTTATACGACCCTACTTTAGAATATTTACTTCAACATACTGTTGAGTCCAAAGAAAACCTATGGCCGCATTTAGAAATGGCCTTAATAAAAAAGCTTATTCTGCATACAAAATTGAAAGGTGCATCCTTTCATGTCTCAAACACGGTGCATCCAAAGTCACAAAACGAATTCAACTTTGATTTGTTTGCGCCCAGCGAACGGGTAGATTTTTCGTTAACCAATCGGGAATCTTTATTAAAAAGTATTCAGCAATTAACACCGCCACACCGTTTAGTATATAATTTGTGTTGCATAGATGGTTTTTCTAACATGGAAGTGGCAGAACTTATGGAATACAGCTTGGACACGGTTCGTGTAAATCTTGAAAAAGCAAAATTTGCGTTGTTTAAAAATTTAGAATATATATTAACACACCAGTGAACGCAGAAAAGCCTCAAAATTTAGATGAAAATCGATTTTCGGTTTTACTTAAAAATACCGAAGAGCCCTTTAACGCATCCGCATGGGAATTATATTTGGCATTCAAAGGAAAACTACAACCAAATGCAGACCCTAAGCCTTTTAGGCCACATGCCTGGAAATACTTTGAATTTGATAAAACAAGAACGCTCTTAGCAATTGTTTTAGGGGCACTTACAATTTTAATTATAGGGCTGTTGGTAAAACCCAGTAAGCCTAATACCACAATCCAATTTACAGATATAGACACAGCAAACGCATCCTTAAATTCCTATCAAAATAAAAATCAATCTGCAAAACCATCACCAATAAACACACTGCAAGTTTCAAATGGAATTCCAAAAACAACTGAAAATCAAAAATTTAAAAACACAAAGCGCCCCATGGAAAAGCCAATTTCAAAAAAAGATTCTGCAGACGTTAAAACAGCAATTCCTGAAATAATTCAAAAGTCAACAACGGCCGAAGATACCATACCATGAGTTTTGAAAACAGCCTAAATTACGCGCGCGCGTGCGATTCGCAAGATCCGTTGCGTGCATTTCGAGATAAATTTCACATACCGCAGTTTAACGGTGCTCCGGTTGTATATTTAACCGGAAACTCACTTGGGTTACAACCCAAAACCGTTACTGCATACCTTTTGCAAGAATTACACGATTGGGCTTCCCTGGGTGTGGAGGGCCATGTTAAAGCAAAACATCCTTGGATGCTGTACCATGAATTTTTAACACCTGCCATGGCTGAAATTGTAGGCGCTGAACCTTCAGAAGTAGTGATGATGAATCAGCTAACGGTAAACTTGCATTTACTGATGGTATCGTTTTACAGGCCCACAGGCAAACGTAAAAAAATTATATGCGAGCATAAGGCGTTTCCAAGTGATCAGTATATGTTTCAATCGCAAATGCATTGGCATGGACTGAATCCCGAAACGGATTTGATTAGTGCAAAGCCGCGTACCGGAGAATGGCATCTGCGCACTGAAGATGTTATACAACTTATTCAAATGCATGCCGATGAACTTGCTTTGGTATGCTTTGGTGGCGTCCACTATTATACGGGTCAACTCATGGATATGCCCGCCATAACTAGAGCCGCTCATCAGGCGGGAGCGCTTGCAGGCTTTGATTTGGCGCATGCAGCCGGAAACGTTGAATTAAAACTGCACGATTGGAATATTGATTTTGCCGCATGGTGTTCCTATAAGTATTTAAACAGTGGTCCGGGCGCTGTTGCCGGTATATATGTACATAAAAAACATCATCAGCGTACAGATTTAAAACAATTTTCGGGCTGGTGGGGGCACGATGCCGCCAGCCGTTTTAAAATGCCTGAAACCTTTAAACCCATGTCAACTGCTGAGCGCTGGCAGCTCAGTAATGCGCCGGTTTTAAGCATGGCGGCTTGCCGGGCTAGCCTCGATTTATTTTTAGAAGCCGGCACATCGCAACTTTTTAAAAAAAGTAAAATGCTTACGGCATATTTAGATTTTATAATACGTGATTTAAATAAACAGTATGCAAATGCATTAGAGATTATAACACCAGATGCACGCGGCGCGCAAGTATCCGTGGTGGCACACGGGTATGGAAAAAACTTGTTTGAAGCCATGACAGCGTCCGGTATTATTGCAGACTGGCGCGAACCTAATGTAATACGGTGCGCACCGGTTCCGCTTTATAATTCTTTTGAAGACGTATTTCGTTTTGGCCAAATACTATCGCAACTACAGGGTACACTATAATACAAAGCCACATTCTTTTAGGGCTTGTAACAATTCCGTTTTTAAAGTTAAAATGAATTGCTGTTCCGATTTTTTTAATCGAAACCATTTCCAATTTTGCCACTGCAAACGCAATAAATCTATAAGTCCTACACTGATTATACCAAAACTCAACAAGGCTATAAGTGTACAAAAGCCAATAAAAACTGAACCGCTGTAGCAATAGCCCAACGTAAAAAAAACGGCATACCAAACCATCCCACTGCCAAGTACAAACGTTAGTAATACCGAAGTATAAAATTCTTTATGTTTTACTTTATTACATGCATACCAGCGTGAAATTGCAATTACCGGGGCATGTAGCATAATTCCCGGCCAAGCTAAAAGCCCTATGCACAGTAATGTTACAAGGGTAATTAAGGGTACATACGGAGGGTATTGCCGGGCATACATTTCTTGCAGTCCGTGGTTTAAACATGCTTTAGTATAAAGTAAACTCTTATGTTCTAGAGCTTCTTGCTGCACAACCGTTAAGGTATTAAACGCATCGGCACGCCTTTTACTTTCACGCCAATTAAAATCATAGGCGTTTGTTGACTGCGGTAAAAGTTTTTCAACAAGTGGTATTACTGTTTGGCATTGGGCAGGTTCAACATGAATAACCAAGGATACTAAATGCTGGTATATACGCTGTATCATGTCATACTGCGCTTTTGCAGGCTGCTGCCTATATGCAGGCAGGTATTGTAAAACTGAAATAGGCTCTCCAATATGGTATATTAGCCGGCTACGAAACCGGCTGGGATCGCTGTAGTTAACACCAATAGGAATAATGTGTAAGGGGCTTGTGCCTAAAGCTTCTTGCGCTTCAAAAGCCAGCCGGGCAGCACCTTTTTTAATTGGCTTTAAACGCCGGTCTTGAACACTAACGCCTTCGGCAAAAATCATTACTTTTTTCCCTTGTTTTAATGCTTCAATAACGCGCGCCGAAGTTATATCGTTGTTTTTTAAACCTGATTTTCCGCCGTCTTGAATTCTATATATGGGAATAATGCCCAGTTGTTTTAAAAAAAATGCAGCCCAAGAACTGCGAAAGTAAATTCCACCGGCCAAATAATGCGTACGCAACGGATAAAACACATAGGTAAAAGCAATAGGATCCGTAAACGCACTGGGATGATTTAAAATTAATAATGCAGGACCAGGCGTATTTAATATGCTTTTATTCCATACGCGAATAGATTTAAAAAAGAAAAAAAACACAAATGCCAAGGGCTGACTCAAAAAATGCCAAATCATGATTTACAGGCAAATGTAATACCTCTAAGGCGAACTTATATTATTAACATCATGTTAGTAAGATTTATCTGTAAAAACCATTCAAAATGCCTTAAATTTCTGTAGATTTAAAGGTTATTAAAAAATAAAATAATTTACAATTCATGTCTGCAGAACACGAGGAAAAACGCAATTACGGAGCGGATAATATTCAGGTATTAGAGGGTCTTGAAGCGGTGCGCAAACGCCCCGCTATGTACATTGGCGATATAGGATTTAAAGGTCTTCATCACTTGGTATACGAAGTGGTTGATAATTCAATAGATGAAGCACTAGCCGGATATTGCAAAACCATCGAAGTACGCATTTTGCAAGGTAATGCTATAATGGTAAAAGACGATGGACGCGGCATACCAACGGGAATTCATCCCAAAATGGGCGTAAGCGCTTTAGAAGTTGTAATGACGGTATTACATGCCGGTGGTAAATTTGATAAAGACACCTATAAGGTTTCCGGAGGATTACATGGCGTTGGTGTGAGTTGCGTAAACGCGCTTTCAACCCACATGAAAACAGAGGTTCACCGAGATGGAAAAATTGTAATGCAAGAATTTAGTTGCGGAAAACCATTATATCCGGCTAAAGAAACCGGTACTACTACGTACCGCGGCACCATTCAAACATTTCAACCGGATACCGATATATTTACAGTAACCGAGTACAATTATTCCACATTAGCCAATCGCCTCCGCGAACTGTCTTTTTTAAATAAAGGAATAGCCATAATGCTTATTGACGAACGCGTTTCTGATGATCAGGGGCAGTTTTTGCAGGAACGTTTTTACAGCGAAGGCGGCCTTAAAGAATTTGTAAATTATCTCGACGGTGCTAAAGAAAAACTGATTGATGAGCCCATACACATGGATAACGATAAAGGTGTTATTCCCGTTGAGGTGGCCATGCTTTACAACACTTCTTTCAGTGAAAATATTCAGAGTTACGTAAACAATATTAATACCCATGAGGGTGGCACCCATTTAAGCGGATTTCGAAGAGGTTTAACACGTACACTAAAATCGTATGCCGAAAAAAACGGACTGCTTTCAAAAGTTAAATTTGAAATAAGCGGAGACGATTTCAGAGAGGGTTTAACGGCTGTAATTTCGGTTAAAGTACAAGAGCCTCAGTTTGAGGGGCAAACAAAAACAAAACTTGGTAACTCAGAAGCTATTGGTGCCGTTGATACAGCTATTAGCGAAGCATTAGAACATTACTTAGAAGAGCATCCCCGCCAGGCCCGAACAATTGTTGAAAAAGTTATTTTAGCAGCTACAGCGCGACATGCTGCCCGTAAGGCCCGTGAATTGGTGCAACGTAAAAATGTAATGAGTGGCTCAGGTCTTCCTGGTAAACTGGCAGATTGTGCTAGTGGAGATCCAGCAGCCTGTGAATTATTTTTAGTGGAGGGCGATAGCGCTGGAGGTACTGCAAAACAAGGCCGAAACCGTGAATACCAAGCTATCTTACCCTTGCGCGGAAAAATATTAAATGTTGAAAAAGCCCTAGAGTATAAAATTTACGAAAACGAAGAAATTAAAAATATATTTACCGCTTTAGGTGTGTTTCGGGGTACTCGTGAAGATGAGCGGGCTTTAAATTTAGAAAAACTCAGATACCATAAAATTATAATAATGTGTGATGCCGACGTAGACGGCTCGCACATCACAACCTTAATTTTAACCTTCTTTTTTAGGCATATGCGTGAGCTTATCGAGCGTGGACATGTATATATTGCTGCGCCACCGCTGTATCTTGTAAAAAAAGGAAAAGAGCAACAATACTGTTGGAATGAAGAGCAGCGCGATATAGCCATTAAACAGATGGGTGGTGAAAAAACAGATTCTGTGCATGTTCAACGCTATAAGGGTCTTGGTGAAATGAATGCCGAACAATTATGGGAAACCACACTCAATCCTGATTCCCGCACTTTAAGACTCGTTAATATTGACAGCGCCGCTGAAGCCGATCGTATTTTCAGTATGCTCATGGGAGATGAGGTACCACCCCGTCGTGAGTTTATTGAAAAAAACGCGCGCTATGCTAAAATAGACGCCTGATTAGGTGTTTACAAAATGTTACTGCAGGGTCATGAAAGGGTACCGCTTACAGAATTAAAGGGGCATACACTACTAGTGGCCCCCTTAGATTGGGGATTAGGGCATGCCAGCCGCTGTATTGAATTAATTCATTTCTTAAAACGCCAAAACGCTGTGATTTTGGGGATTACGCCAAGTACTGAAGCCATACTCAAAAATGCATTTCCGGATCTTAAAACAGTGGCAATTCCAGCCTTAGGCTTTTTTATAAATCCACATTTAAAATTTGGATTTAGCGCATGGATGCAGCTTCCTAAATTTATAAAAATCTTGTTTTCAGAATTAATATGGGTGCGTCGCTTTAAAGCCCGCTGCCCTGAATTGAGTTGTATTATTAGTGATAACAGGTATGGAATACGTCATTCCAAGGTTCTGTCTATAATGATAACCCATCAGGTGAACATGCAGGGCAGGGGGTTAATACAGGTAATTAATTCTGTACATAAAATAGGGTGTAAGCCATTTAATCAAGTTTGGATTCCAGATTATAAAAGTCCAAAACAGGCGTTGGCAGGATTGCTGTCCCGTGCAGATAATTTTCATCACTCTCAATTTTATATTGGCCCCCTTTCACAATTAAATTTAGAATGCGCTGGTACTATTGAAAAGCACGATATTGTAATTTTGTTATCAGGCCCGGAACCACTACGCAGCCGTTGGGCAAACAGCCTTGTTGCCCGCTTAACATCAATGTATTCAAGCCTTCGGCTAGCGCTTATAAGCCCGGTGCCGCTGTATATAACACGGTCGCATCCATCTTTTATTATCCGGCACTACATTTTACCTCAACCGCAGGTATTAACAAATCTTATTTTAAATTCAAAATGTGTAATTACCCGTGCTGGCTATAGCACATTAATGGATTTAAACCGACTTAATAAACCTAAAGCACTCTTAATACCAACACCTCAGCAACAGGAGCAAGAATATTTAGCACACTATTGGCAACAACAAGGTTGGGCAAACAGTATAAGTGAAAGCGCGTGGAATATTAAATCTGCAAAGGAGTTAAAAGCACTTATTTATTAAAATGAATTTACACCCTGAACGGTTGTATATTTCATGGTATATTTTATTCCTGGATTTATGTATTTATAAGCGCTATGGCTCATAAGCGCAGCCTCATGAAAGCCGCATAAAATTAATTTTAGTTTATTGGTGTATGTATTAATATCGCCAATGGCATAAATGCCCGAAATATTAGTGCTGTAATCTTCAGTATTTACCACAATGGCATTTTTGTCTAAATTTAAATTCCAGGATTCAATGGGTCCCAATTTTGGACTTAAACCAAACAAGGGAATTAAGGCATCACAAGTCTTTTCTAGTGGCGGGGAATTTTCCTTAACAGATTTAATGCTTACGCGTTCTAAATGTGAATTTCCAAAAACTTCATGCACGGCAGCATTTAAGTGCAATTGAATTTTTCCATGTTCGGCTAATTGCATTACTTTTTGTACAGAATCAGGGGCGCCCCTAAAACTCTCACTTCTGTGTACCAAGGTTAATTCAGAACAGCATTCAGACATAAAAATGGTCCAATCGAGAGCCGAATCGCCACCACCTGCAATTATAACTTTTTTGTTTCGAAATGCCTCAGGATCCAGCACCATATAATATACCCCTTTGCCATTTTCAAAACGGGTGAGGTTTTCAACGTCAGGTTTACGGGGTTCAAAACATCCTAAACCGCCTGCAATTACAACGGCTTTACAGGCAATTTGAGTACCCATATTGGTGGTAATTAAAAAATCACGCTCACTTTTTTTTTCCAATTGCTCTACACGTTCGCCTAGCGTGAAACCCGGTTTAAAAGGGGCCGCCTGCTGCATCAGCTTATCAACCAAATCACCAGCTAAAACCGAGGGATAGCCAGGTATGTCATATATGGGTTTTTTGGGATAAATTTCTGAGAGTTGACCACCAACCTGAGGTAAAAAATCAATTAGGTGGCAACGCATTTTAAGCAATCCAGCTTCAAAAACAGCAAAAAGGCCAACCGGTCCGGCACCAATTATAGCTATGTCAGTTGTAATCAATGCCTGCAAAAGTACCAATTTTTAAAGTAATTGTTAAATTTTGATTTGTACAGATTATTCAATAGCTTTACAGCAAACTGATTTACACATGAAAAAGCAATTACTTACTTTATTGTCTTGCTTAGGAATGGGAATAGTGTTAGCACAAACCCCTAGCCCCAGCTGGACCATTTCACAAAATGCCGCATTTACCAATACATCTGTTGGTATTCGCTTTATGGATGCCGTTGACCCTAATGTGGTTTGGGTTGTTGGATATGATGGCTTTGCTCCAAACCGTAATTATAACTGGTTTTCCAGAACCATTAATGGAGGTTCAACTTTTACCGCAGGAACTATTTTTCCTGATACCAGTACCTATGTTTTAGCAAACATGGAAGGTGTGGATGCCAATACGGCATGGGTTTGTTCTTATTTGAAATCTTCACAGGCCCAAGGTGCCATACACCGCACTACAAATGGCGGTGCCAATTGGCAAAATATGACTGCCGCTGGTATGTTTACCAACGCTGCGTCGTTTGCAAATGTGGTTTCGTTTTTTACGCCTTCAGTCGGAATGGTTATGGGCGATCCAATTAATGGATCATTTGAAATCTGGAGAACTACAAATGGTGGTCTTTCATGGAGCCCCGTGCCGGCAGCCAATATCCCCTCACCACTTCCTGGAGAGTATGGTATAGTTAATTTATACTACAAGCAAAGTTCTTCAAACTTGTGGTATGGCACACAAATGGGTCGTATCTATTATACCAACAATGCCGGATTAACTTGGAGCGTTTCTAATGTGGGTGCACAAACCAATACGGTAATTGAAATTGCATTTACTACACCAAACAATGGTATTGCCTATGTGGTAAATGCGGCACAACAATTTGATGTATATAACACTACCAATGGTGGTGCTACTTGGTCTATCATTTCACCGGCTCCTGCTAACGTTGGCAGAAACGATATTGTTGGAGTTCCGGGAACCAATCAATTTGTTTCTTTTGGTGCGGGCACCGGAAATCAAATTGTTTCATTTTCAACCAATAATGGTGTAAGCTGGACCGACTATGGCAGCGTTAATATTCAGTATTTAACGGGCGATTTTGTAAACAGTTCTACAGGATGGGCAGGATCGTTTAGCGATAATACCAATCCTAATGTTGGTGGTATTTGGAAATATAATGGTGCTGCAATTCAGGGTACGGTTGCACCTACAGCAGCGTTTACAATGCCTGCCAATTTATGCTTAACCGGATCTTCGGCCACATTGCAATTAAATAATTCTTCTACCGGTTCGCCAGCCCCAACTTACAGCTGGTCATCCTCACCTGCGGGAGGTAGTTTATCTAGTCCAACAGCTTCTACACCAGTATTAACGTTTACAGCACCTGGTAATTACACGGTTGTATTACGTGCCAACAATGCTGCAGGTACCAATTCAACGGCATTGGTAATAAATGTACAAGCTTGTAGCCTGCCAACTGTAAATTTTGCAGTAACTAGTGGTACAATTTGTAATAACGGCGCATTTACTGCTACCAATACCAGTAACGGTGGTTCACCAGCACCAAGCTATTCATGGTCTGCCATTCCTTCTGCCGGTGTTACATTTTCGCCTTCTTCATTAGCGATGAATCCCAGTATTAAAGCAGCTACTCCTGGCACATACACAATTGTACTTGAAGCTACAAATAGCCAAGGCGTTGTTACTTATACGCAATCTGTAAACGTGGTAAGTTGTTTACCTGCAGTGGATTTTACTGTACCATCAACGTTTTTCCGTTGTAACGACCCTGCTAACCGTATGCAAACTATAAATGGTAGTACAAGTACTAACGGTGCTATGTCATATACATGGAGTATTCAGCCAACCAGCGGCGTTAGTATTGCTCCTCCAGGTGTAAATGGCAATAATATTTTAGTAGCGTTTACAAATACTGCAATTACTAATTACTCAATAACGCTTCGTGCAGCAAATGCATCAGGAACCACTATTGCTACAAAAGGATTTACAGTTGATTACCTTTGCTTAGGCGTTCAAGAAAATTATGATTTATCATTCCTTCTCGACGTATATCCAAATCCTGCACACGATCAGTTTAATGTACGTATGCCACGTCATAACGAACCAGCAAAAGTTCGTGTTGTAAATTTAGTTGGTGCTTTAGTGTTTGAAGACAAGTCCTCTAAAGAAGTGATTTCTATAAATATGTCAAATCGCCCTAAAGGTGTTTATTTTGTAACCATTGAGGTGAATGGACAAAAAGCCACAAAGCGTCTTGTAATAGAATAACAATTAATAATTTTTATAGAAAAAACCGCCCCATTGGGGGCGGTTTTTTTATGTTATGAAACTTGTTTTTTTTGGAACACCGGAATTTGCCGCAAGCCACTTAGATTGTTTGCTTAATGCACAGCATGAGGTGCTGGCTGTAGTTACGGCTCCTGATAAGCCTTCAGGTCGGGGATTAAAAACACAAGTATCGGCTGTTAAAAACACAGCTATAACATATAATCTACCTGTTTTACAACCCAACAATTTAAAAGATGCAGATTTTATAAATACTCTATCAGCATTTCATGCAGATGTTTTTATAGTTGTTGCATTTAGGATGTTACCTGAAATCGTTTGGGCAATGCCGAAATGGGGAACCTATAATATCCATGCTTCATTATTGCCTCAATTACGCGGTGCGGCTCCAATTAACTGGAGCATAATTAATGGACATACCCAAACCGGTATTACCATGTTTAAAATTTCGATGCAAATTGATACCGGAACTATTTTATTGCAACGTAAAATGCAAATTAAGCCCGAATGGAATGCAGGCATTTTGCATGAGCACTTAAAGCAGCTTGGTTGCGATACCCTTAAAGAAGGTCTTGAAACCATCAAAAAAACAATAACTGAAAATGCAGCATTACCATTAATCGACCAAAATCATGAGCTTGCAACACATGCGCCAAAATTATTTAAGCAGCATCAAATTATAGATTGGAATAAATCAAGTGTTCAAGTTTTAAATACCATTCGTGGTTTAGCTCCATATCCAGGCGCAATTACCTATGCCACTTCAAAATCAAACACCAAAGTACAAATTAAAATTTTAACCGCTAAAGCATTTGAAATGCCTGTACCTTCACCCCTCATAAGCGGCACTGTATTAAAATTAAACAACCATATAATTGTTGCTGCCGCTGATGGCTGGCTTGAACTTTGTGAATTACAGCTTGAGGGCAAACGGCGCATGGATGCGCTTGCATTTGGAAATGGATCTGCACTACATTTTCCAAATCGTTTTTTCATATCAGCGGAATAGCCCTGATATCGGGCGTCTTAGAACTATTTATTAACAAAACCCTTATTTATCAACAAAACCAGCCTATGCATAGCGAAACCACTTGACAGGTATAGGTTCTAGCAGTAATATTGCATCTAAATAATGTTTAACCTTAAAAACTAAAAACAATGAACAAAGCAGAATTAATCGACGCTATTGCGTCCAGCACAAAAATGTCAAAAGCTGATTCAGGTCGCGCACTTGATGCAACTATTGAGAGCATTCACAAAGCCCTAAAAAAAGGTGACCGCATCGGATTAGTAGGTTTCGGATCGTTCTCTGTTGCTAAACGTAATGCACGTAAGGGTCGTAATCCTAAAACCGGTAAGGAAATTAAAATTGCAGCTAAAAAAGTTGTAAAATTTAAAGCCGGAGCGGAATTAGCTGGAGCGGTTAACAAAGGAAAGTAATTATAAAAGTATTTACTTTTTAAAAAACCCGGATTACCGGGTTTTTTTTTGTTTGAAAATTAAATTTCAATACGTAATTTAGTAACATATAAACAATAAAATTAAGCGAGATGAAAAAACAATTACTCATTGCATCTGCACTACTTACTACATGTGGTGTATTTGCACAACAACCTCGTGTTCCCGAACATGCAACAATCGTTGACTTGGCATCACGTTTAGCCAAACGTTATGAAATGATCGAGCGCGTTGAAGAGAAAACGCGCCCGTCGCGTTCGCAGAACGGAACACAATCCACTGCTCAGCAAAAATCTGCAGCAACCACTTGGCAGGCCTTCAGCGCATCTATGAACGCTTATGGTATGCTTGTGAGCCACTCAAAGCCTTTACAGTACAATAAAGATTTAAACGCAGTTACTTTTATTCATCGTAAATCACCGAGTTATCAGGTATCTGCAAACGGCAATTCCGGTTCAATTGTTAGTATGGTATCGTCAAACTTTGGTCAAACATGGGATTCTACATGTATTTGGGCAAGCGGAACAAATCTTGGACGTTACCCGCAAGGTGGCATATACAATCCTCCGGGTAATACCAGTATTGCAAATGCATATATTGTTGGTACAGGACCTGTTACTGGCGGCAGTGGCTGGCTTGGATCGTGGGCAGCAAGTAAACAATTGGGCACGTATAATAATACTCCAAGTGCGGCTCCAAATGCTCAGCAGTTTTGGCCCAGTACCCCACCTTATCCAGCTTCTGGTAAAGTAGATTTTCCGCGTTATGATTTTACATCTACATCAGACGGTTTGGTGCGATCAATAGGTACCATTGTAAACGATGTTAATGGTACAACTAATGCTACGTATGCATGGCGTGGTGCCCGTGTTATGAAAGGTACATTTACTTCAGGTGTTTTTAATTGGTCTGGAGACTCCATTATACCTGCATTATATGTTAATGCCAATACTGGCGCAAAAATGGTGTATGGGGGCTATCCTCATATGGCATGGAATGAAGCAGGTACTGTTGGTTATGTGTGGTTTATTGGTGTAATAAACTCTACTGTTGCCGCAAACCGCGGGTATCAACCTGTAATTTATAAAACTACTAATGGTGGTCAATCGTGGAGCTTAATGCCCCGTATTGATTTTGCAGCCCCAAACATGTCTGTAGTTATAGATGGAATTGCAGCAACTAACAATACAACTATTGCAATTCCCTTTTTCAATCATGGAGAAGGTTGCGATGCTATCGTAGATAAAAATGACAAGTTACATTTAGTAAGCACAATTGTTGGTACAGCACGTGCACATGTAGATTCCGTTGGTTATACCTGGAATTATAATAATTTTGATAACGAATCGTATTCATTTCCGCATCAACCCGGTGCTCGTCCTTACATCTATGACTTTACAGAAACTGCCAGCGGTTGGAATGTTATGGTTGTAGATTCAATGTCATCTGAAAGCCCCGGAAATGCAACCGGAGACAACGGTTATGCAGATAATCCCTGGTTAGATAATGCCGGTTCTAAAATCAGTGTAGATGCTCGTATTCAATTAAGCCGCACTACAAACGGAAGCCATATTGTTTATACATGGACAGAATCGGATACTAACTTTACCAATCAAGGTCGTAAATGGAATCATATTCCTGATATTAAAGCACGTGTACTTGAAGTTGGTGCGCCTGCCACTTCATACCAACCGGCAGCACGCGTACATACTCTCGAAGTAAATATTACAAAACCAAATTCGGGCGGACATCCCCGTGTACAAAGTGCAGCGTTTTTAAATTACGTATCACCTAAATGTGCCGTAACCACTAATTCTGCAGCATCTTCATATACAGTGCGTGTACCAATGACGGTTTCAAATAGTGTTCCATTAGATGAACTTTCACCTAATCAACACTTTTATTCTACTGTTGAATTGATAATGCCTGTAAGTGCTCCTGTAAATACAACAAGCATTCAATATCTCAACACTGAAAGTTTTGAATTGTATCCCAATCCAGCACAAAACACTGTTTATGTTACTTTAAATACGGATGCCCCTGCTCAAATTAGTGTATTAAATGTAATTGGACAGGAAGTGCGTTCTTATAATGTAAGTGATAAAAATCTGGCACTTGATATACAAGGATTACAGCAAGGTATTTATATGATTCAGGTTACTCAAGGTACCTCAACGATAAGTAAAAAATTAATTATCGATTAATTCATTAATATATTATATTTTTAAAAAAGCCGCAGAAATGCGGCTTTTTTTATGAAATATACACTTCGTAGGCTGCTGGAAATAAATAGGTTTTGGTACTATTATATTCTTTGCAATGATAACGTGTACGTTGTTTTTTACCCTTTATAAAAGCGCGCCGATTTTTGGTATAAAACATGGTGCCTTCCGGTAATAAATCAAGCAAATGCATTTTTGATTCCGTGTTGTACATAAATAATACTTTATATAACTGTAAATCGCTACAAGAGGAGGCCGCTGGATTTTTTATATAGGTATTTAAAGCAAATAAAACATCGGGCGGAAACACATCAATAGCTATAAAATCATTTAAAAGTTTACTAAAACAACGTTTCCATTCTATACCATGCGGCAAATGCTTTGGACCAAATTCAATATGTACTTTTAAATGCGCTATTTCATGAATAAGCGTTATTAAAAAGGCATGGGGGTTTAAATTTTGATTAATTGTAATAATATGGTTACGATTTCCCAGAGGCGGCCTATAATCTCCAAAACGTGTAATGCGCTCTTTTTTAATTTTTAATTTAAAATCTAAAGTAATTATCCATTGTGCAATAATTTTAGCAGCGAGTGGGTGAATGTATTTTGTTAAAATGCTGCAGTTTTTATCAATTTGATCAGCCTTGGAATACATTGCCGAAAATTAATGAAACAAATTGGCTTTAGTATATTTACAATGAAATGAAATACCCCGAAGTAACCACACATATAGTAAAATGGCTAAACCAACATTTGGTTCAAAGTGCACAAAAAGGTTTTGTAATTGGAATTTCAGGAGGCATAGATAGTGCGGTTACATCCACACTGTGCGCATTAACAGGAGCTCCCACACTTATTGTAAGTATGCCTATTAAGCAACATGCTCCTGAATACCATCGCGCCCAAGAACATTGCTTATGGTTAAAGCAAAAATTTTCAAATGTTGAAACACAAGAACTTAATTTAGATACAGTTTGGATGGCCATTGAAACTGCATTTACACCAATTTCAACACATGCTTTGGTAATGGCCAATAGCCGATCACGCTTACGCATGCTGACGCTTTATGCATTTGCAGGCAGCCGTTCGTTTTTAGTTGCAGGTACCGGCAACAAAATTGAAGATTTTGGCATAGGTTTTTTTACTAAATATGGAGATGGCGGCGTTGATATAAGTCCAATTGCGGATTTATTTAAATCAGAAGTATATGCTTTAGGACGGCATTTGCAGATATGCAATTCCATTTTAAGTGCTAAACCCACAGATGGTCTTTTTGCTGATGGACGAACGGATGAAGATCAAATTGGAGCAACATACGATGAACTTGAATGGGCCATGAAACATGCATCAAACATAAAACCCGAAGAGTATACGGAGCGCCAGCGGGCAGTTTTAGAAATTTATAGGCAACGCCATAATCAAAACGCACATAAAATGAAACCCATTCCCGTTTGCAGTATTCCACAACATTTAAAAACATGAACAATTATCCGATTCGAGGGTTATAGAATGAGTAAAATCATGTAGTATTCATAAACCCTAAAACGTATCTTTATACCATGGAAACCAATGAAGCACAGGCCGTTTTTGAATCAAAATTGGCCAACAATGAGTACATTGAACCAAAAGATTGGATGCCCGAAGATTATCGAAAGCATTTAATTCGCCAGATATCACAACATGCCCACAGTGAAGTTGTAGGTATGTTACCCGAAGGCAATTGGATATCACGGGCTCCGAGTCTCAGGGCCAAATTGGTATTGTTAGCAAAGGTTCAAGATGAGGGCGGTCACGGTTTGTACTTGTATACTGCAGCTGAAACTTTAGGTACCAGCCGCGATGAAATGCTTGACGCCTTATTAACGGGCAAAGCTAAGTATTCCTCAATTTTTAATTATCCTACCTTAACGTGGGCCGATATTGGAGCTATTGGATGGTTGGTTGATGGCGCAGCCATAATGAATCAGGTAATGTTACAACGTACGTCATATGGACCCTATAGCCGAGCTATGATTCGTATATGTAAAGAAGAAAGTTTCCATCAACGTCAGGGCTATGAAATCATGACCCGAATGGCATTTGGTAGCCCTGAACAAAAAGACATGGCACAGGATGCATTAAACCGCTGGTGGTACCCCAGTTTAATGATGTTTGGACCACCGGATACCGAAAGTCCCAACTCCGAAAAAGCCATAAAATGGCGCATAAAGCGAGAAACGAACGATCAATTACGTCAGCGTTTTGTAAATCAAACGGTTGTTCAGGCAACATACTTGGGCTTAAAAGTGCCTGATGATAAACTAAAGTGGAACCCTGAAAAAGACGGTTACGATTATTCGGATCCCGATTGGAACGAATTTAAAAATGTAATTAAAGGACATGGCATATGTAACCGTGAGCGCATTAATGCGCGCCAAAAGGCTCATGACAATGGCGCCTGGGTTAGAGCAGCAGCCAATGCCTATTCTCAAAAACAAAATCAACAATCTGAGGCAGCATAATGACTAAAGATACGCAAGGTCCTCTGTGGGAGGTATTTGTTCAAAAAAAATCAGGTCAACCCTTTGTGCATTGTGGTAATTTACATGCCTTTGATGCTGAAATGGCCCTTCAAAACGCACGTGATTTATATACCCGAAGAGGCGAAGGAATGTCGTTATGGGTGGTGCCCAGTGCTGCAATTACAGCCAGTAGTCCCGAAGACCGTGGGGCATTTTTTGAGCCTTCTAACGATAAAATTTTTAGACACCCTACATTTTATCAAATCCCTGACGGCATAGGTCATATGTAATATGGCAAACGCACTTTTTAATTATATTTTACGCCTGGCCGATTCAACTATTATTTTGGCGCAGCGTGATGCCGAGTGGACCGGTCATGGACCTTATTTAGAGGAAGATCTTGCGCTTACCAATATAGCCTTAGATTTATTTGGTCGTGGAAAAGCCTTGCTTGAGTATGCAGCTAAACTTGAGGCTAAGGGCCGAACCGAAGATGACTTAGCCTTTTTTCGATCCGAACGTCAGTATTTTAATGCTATTATTACAGAACTCCCTAAAGGTGATTATGCATTTACCATGCTGCGACATGCAATTGTAGACACTTTTGATTTGCTATTGTATTCTGCTTTAATGTCTAGCACAGACGAAACCTTAAAAGGTATTGCATCAAAAACCTGCAAAGAAATTCAATACCATCAACGTCATTCGTTTGCATGGATAAAGCGCTTTGGATTGGGAACCGAAGAAAGCGCCCGACGTGTATCAGATGCACTGGAACAATTATGGCCTTTTACAGATGATTTATTTGACCAGGCGCCTGCAGAAGTGGATCTAATAAATGCCGGTATAATTCCTGATCGCTCGTCTTTAAAGCCTGCATGGCAAAATCATATTTTAAATCTTTTTAACGAGGTACATTTAAAGCCAAACACAGAGGCCTTTATGCAAAGCGGAAGCATTAAGGGTATACACACAGAACACCTGGGCCATTTGCTGGCAGAAATGCAAGCCCTTCCGCGCATGTACCCAAATGCTACTTGGTAAACGGCATTAGTTAATATGATTAGCGAGGACGATGTTTGGAAATGTTTAGAACAGATACCCGATCCCGAAATACCCGTTTTAAATATTGTAGAACTTGGGGTAATTCGTAAAGTACAAATTACCAATAATCATGTTACTATAACGCTCACGCCAACTTATAGCGGCTGCCCAGCCATGAAGCATATGGAACAAGAAATTCAACGCAGTTTAAAAATGTTTAAAGGGATTCATTTAAAGCTTGAAACGGTGTATTTTCCACCCTGGACCACATCATGGATAAGTGTAGAAGCGCGCAACAAACTTCAAGCCTATGGCATTGCACCCCCCGAAGAGGAAACCGAACGCAAGGCAGCCTTGTGGGGAGTAGAATCTAAAATACAATGTCCGCGCTGTAAACAGCAGCAATCTAAATTGATTTCGCAATTTGGAAGCACGGCTTGTAAAGCCCTGTATCAGTGCCAATCCTGTATGGAGCCGTTTGATTATTTTAAGTGTTTGTAATTAAATACAAATGCATTAACAGCTTACTGCTTTACTAAATGATTATATTTAATATATGAAATATCGGATTTTACTTTTATTTTTTTGCTTTGATTTATATGTTTTTGCCCAGCGCATTCAAAATGCAAATTATTCAACGCTTGGGTACATTACCTCAGATGGTAAAGTACAAGATGCCAATTACCGTACGCTGGGCTATATTGCAACCGATGGAAAGGTGCAAGATGCCAATTACCGTACGCTGGGGTATATTGGTTTTGATGGAAAGATACAAGACGTCAATTACCGTACACTAGGATACATTCAAGATTCAAAAGTACAGGACAACAACTACCGTACAATAGGTTATTTTGACAATGGAAGATTACAAGACGCAAACTATAAAACCATTGGTTACTTTGAGGGCATAAAAGCGCGATGGGCCGCATCGGCAGTTTTCTTTTTTTTCTTTTAATTTGAAAACACCATCCTATGGGATGTATAAACTAAACGTAGCATTAATAGGTGTTTAAATATATATATAGCGCAGTAGTAGTATTAAGTATTAACCTTGGATATGCACAGCATATTTTTAAGGCGCGTAATTTTTGGATACAGCAGGACGTTCAATTAGCCATGGATTTTCTTGATATAAAAGAACCAGGCTCACAATTTCACTCTTCATTTAAACCCTATCTCAGCGGATATTGTACTGATTTTAAAGACAGTTTGGCATTTTCATCCGTTTCGCATAATCGTTTTTTAAAACCAAAATATTATATGGGTTTAGGTCAATTTACATGGGAATCAACACCAATAATTAATGGTTCATTTTCAGGGGCACATAAAACATCAGCATACGATTTTACCTATGGCACAGAACATGCGTTTTTAGTTAAATCCAATTTGGCTTTTGTATTAAACTGGAGTAATACCTGGTCCCAACACTATTTGCTAGGGGACTCATCTTGGATTGCATTAAACCAAACATCAAGTTTGGGACTTATTACAGATCGTAATAGGCAAAAACAGCGAATATCCAGCGAGCTCTATCAGGGTTATATATCGTTTAATCCGGGAAGTTCAAAGTATTTTAATCTTCAAGCGGGTAAGGGAAAACATGTTGTAGGGGATGGTTTTAGAAGTTTGTTACACAGTGATAATGCTCCGGCCTATCCGTATGCTCAAATTTCAGCAAAGGCATGGAGGTTGCAGTACCACGTGTGGTATGCAGCGTTACAACATCAGTCGCCCATAGATCCGGCGTTCTTACTAAAGAAGTATGCTACCTTTCATTATCTTTCCTATAAAGGCCCCAAGGGTTTTCAATTGGGTTTTTTTGAGAGCGTTATCTGGGCCGGCACAGACAGTTTAAGATACAGAACATGGGATGTTACGTATTTAAATCCTGTAATTTTCTTAAGGCCTGTTGAATATCATAATGGTTCACCAGATAATGTTATAATGGGCTTAAATGGCAGTGCTATTTTTTTTAAAACCTTAAAGGTGTATGCGCAATTTGCCTTAGATGAGTTTCTATTAAAAGAGATTTTTGCAGGAAATAATTGGTGGGGAAATAAGTATGCCTGGCAGCTTGGCGCTAAAATACGGCTTCAAAAAAATATTTTGATACAAACAGAATACAACCGAATACGTCCGTTTACCTATTCGCACATGTATACTGCTCAAAATTTTGCTCATGCCGGATATGCATTAGCACATCCTAACGGTTCAAATTTAAATGAAATGTTTTTTCAAGCAATATACCGCCATCGGCGGATGGCATTTAATGTACTTTATATTAACCGCTTACAGGGTATTGAAAACCCCTCAGAAAATTTGGGCAATAATCTTTTTAAATCCTATAACAGCCGACCACGTGATTATAATTTTGGTATTGCCTTAAGTCCCCGCTCAAATACCACCATTTTGCAATCCGGATTAGGATATTTATTGCAAGCACAACATAACCTTTGGTTTAAAATCTCAGGCTGGATTAGTCAAAACATTGATAAACAAACAGTTATAAAAACCGGATTTCAGGTTTCTCTCACAAGCGGCCTGTGGAATAATCCGGTATTTCCGGTTAACCAATAAAATTTTATATTTGTCATCCCAAAAATGGATGCTTTGTTATTTTCGGTTCCGCTTACCGGTTTAAGTGAGGGAATCCATAAATACGAGTTTGCATGTGGGCCTGCGTTCTTTAAAGAAATGGGTAGTACAGATGATGTAATAGCCGACTTAAAAGTTGATGCGCACATTATTAACCAGTCTTCACGCTTACAATTGAAGCTTGTTTATAATGGAATACTTCATATGCAATGTGATCGCTGCTTAATTGCTTATACAAAGCCAGTGGTGCTTACCGAATCCTTTTGGATTTCTATTGCAGATATTTTAAGTATTGAAGATCAAATTATTTTAGTACCGGCCGGACACGACAGGCTAAATCTTTCGCAGCATTTGTACGAAACGCTAATGCTTCAAATTCCTTTACGAAAAGTGCCTTGTGATGATGAAACCCTAACCAAAGCGTATTGTGATAAAAATGTATTACAATCATTGCAGGGGGTTTCAAATACCGACTCAGAGCACACAAAGGACTTAGAGTACTGGAATACCCTAAAAAAACTAAAACATTAAACTATTTTTAAACTATAAACTATGCCAAATCCTAAACGAAAACTTTCCCGATCACGTCGCGATTCTCGTCGTGCCACCTATAAAGCACCTAGCATGACAATATCAAAAGATCCAACAACCGGTGAAGCGCATTTAATGCATCGCGCCCATTGGTATGAAGGAAAATTATATTACAAGGGCCAAGTTGTAATGGAAAAATAATTTGTTAGCCCTGTTAACAAATTTAAATTCTAATAATTTTAAAAGGCAATAAAATAATGTATCTTGCCTTACTATAACAATTGTTTGTATGCGAATAGGCCTTGATATTTCTGGTGGAGATTATGCCCCTGAAAATTGTTTGGAGGGTGCAATTTTGGCACTTTCCCATTCCGAACGGCATAATGCAAAAATCTGTTTAATTGGATCAAAAAGTACAGCGGATTCATTTTTAAAGTCAAAAGGCGTTAATTTAAATCATTTTGAATTTATTGATGCGCCAGAAGTTATAGAAATGGCAGAGTCGCCTACTAAGGCCTTTGCTCAAAAACCAAACAGTAGTATTGCCATGGGCTTTAAAGCGCTAAAAGAAGGTAAAATTGATGCCTTTATTAGCGCAGGTAATACAGGTGCCATGCTGGTAGGCGCCATGTTTACGGTTAAGGCTATACCAGGGGTTATACGCCCATGTATTACAACCTTGCTTCCAAAAGAAAATGGGGGAGTTGGACTTATGTTAGATGTGGGTACAAATGCGGATTGTAAACCGGATGTTTTATATCAATTTGGTATACTGGGCTCGGTATGTGCACGTGCGCTTTATAAAATAGAAAATCCTAAGGTGGGCTTATTAAACATTGGCGAAGAACCTGAAAAAGGCAATTTAGTAGCACAGGCAGCTTACAATTTAATGAAAGACAGCAAGGATTTTAATTTTATTGGAAATATTGAAGGTCGTGATTTATTTAACGACAAAGCAGATGTTATTGTTTGCGAAGGTTTTGTAGGGAATGTTGTATTAAAAGCGGCCGAGGCTTTTTATACGAGTATACGCAAAAGAAATCGAAGCGATGCCTATTTCGATCGATTTAATTATGAGTTATACGGAGGCACTCCCATTTTAGGAGTAAATGGCAATGTATTAATTGGTCATGGTATATCAAGTCCTTTGGCATTTCAAAATATGGTTATGCTGGCTATTGATTTGGTTAATTCAAAACTTAACGAGAAGGTGGCTCAAGTTTTTCAATGACACAAATAAGGGCTGCTATAACGGCCTTGGGGGGTTATGTTCCTCCGGATATTTTATCAAATGCTGATTTTGAACAAATGGTTGATACCACCGATGCGTGGATTAAATCCAGAACCGGAATAGAAACCCGTCATATTTTAAAAGGGGAAGGCCTGGGAACCAGCGACATGGCTGTAGAAGCCGTTAAACAGCTTTGCATTAAACGAAAAATAGAGCCTAATGATATTGATTTACTTATATGCGCAACAGTAACACCAGATCATCAGTTTCCAGCTACAGCAAATATTATTACTGATAAATTAGGAGCTAAAAAAGCATGGGGTTTTGATGTAGGTGCTGCGTGTTCAGGTTTTATATATGCACTTAATGTTGGCGCTCAGTTTATAGAAACCGGAAAGCATAAAAAAGTTGTAGTTGTAGGTGCTGATAAAATGTCAAGCATTATGGATTACACCGATCGGGCCACATGTATATTATTTGGTGACGGTGCCGGTGCCGTATTATTAGAACCCACTACCGAGGCTTTTGGCATTATGGACGCTATTTTAAAATCAGACGGTCATGGTCGCCATTTTTTGCATCAAAAGGCTGGAGGCTCTGTAAAACCGGCGAGTGCTGAAACCGTTTCCAATCGCGAACATTTTGTATTTCAAGATGGACAACCAGTATTTAAAGCGGCCGTTGTTGGAATGGCAGAGGTATCGGCTGAAATTATGGAAAAAAACAAACTTACAGCTGATGATATAGCCTGGCTTGTTCCGCATCAGGCCAATTTGCGTATAATTGATGCAACAGCCCGTCGTATGGGTATTGGAAATGATAAAGTCATGATAAATATTCAAAAATATGGCAATACCACGGCAGGTACAATTCCATTATGTTTATCGGATTGGGAAGGGCGTTTAAAAACAGGTGACAATTTGATTTTAGCCGCATTTGGAGGTGGATTTACCTGGGGTGCCGTATATTTGCGTTGGGCGTATACCGCCTAAATATGGCATCAATTATACCGCCCTCTAATCCCATTGATCCTGAAGATTACTACAAAACCGAAGAAGGGTATATTGTATTTAAAGCTTCGTATCATCTTAAACGCGGATATTGCTGCCAAAGTGGATGCCGCCATTGCCCTTACGGTTTTGATTTAAGAACCGGAAAAATAACGAAACCTTCAAAGCCTGATGACAATGCATAAAGCAGATTTGAATATTATTATATTTATATATGTTACTGCGAAGTGAAAATCTGGTAAAAAGCTATGGTGCTCGCCTGGTTGCCAACAAAGTGAGTTTGGAACTTAATCAGGGTGAAATTGTAGGCCTATTGGGTCCGAATGGTGCCGGTAAAACAACATCGTTTTACATGATTGTTGGCATGATTCGTCCAAATGCAGGAAGTATTTTTTTAGATAACATAAACATTACGCGTGAGCCGATGTATCGCAGAGCACAATTGGGCATAGGCTATTTACCACAAGAAGCTTCAGTTTTTAGAAAACTTAGCGTGGAGCAAAACCTACACGCTATACTTGAACTTACAAATCTGAGTAAATTGCAGCAACATGAAAAGGCTGAACAATTATTAAATGAATTTGGGCTACAACATGTGCGTAAAAACTTGGGCGATCAGTTGAGTGGAGGTGAACGGCGAAGAACGGAAATTGCGCGTGCACTTGCAACAGATCCAAAATTTATTTTACTCGATGAACCCTTTGCAGGAGTTGATCCTATCGCAGTTGAAGATATTCAGCAAGTGATACAAACACTTAAAAATAAAAATATTGGAGTACTGATTACCGACCATAATGTACATGAAACACTTAGTATTACAGACCGTGCGTACTTGCTGTATGCGGGCCAAGTAATTAAAAGCGGTACAGCAGAAGAACTTGCCAACGATGAACACGTTCGGAGGGTATATTTAGGGTCTAATTTTGAGCTTCGACGGTAAAATGTTCAATATTTTAATTGCCAGTCAAAACATAAAAAAACGTAACGAACTTTTGCACTTATTGCCTAATACCTATAACGTGATAATGCCTTCAGATATTGACTATCATGATAATGTTGAAGAAACCGAAACTAGCTTTGAGGGCAATGCCAGGCTAAAAGCACAAGCCTTACATAATTTTGCACTATCAAAAGGTTTAAATGCAGCAATTATAGCTGATGATAGCGGTTTAGAAGTTGAAGCCCTGAATGGTGCACCGGGTGTTTACAGTGCACGATATGCCGGAGTTCATCAAAATGATAACGACAATACACAACTTTTGTTATTAAATTTAAAAGGTATTACCCACCGTAAAGCCCGATTTGTAAGTGTAATTATTTACCAAGTCCTGCAAGAGATACATGTATTTAGAGGCGAAGTTCAGGGCACTATTGCTTATCAGGCCAGAGGAACTAACGGTTTTGGGTACGATGCAGTATTTATTCCCACAGGATTTCGCAGTACGTTTGCAGAACTTACAGCAGATCAAAAAAATTTAATCAGCCACCGTGCACAGGCAATGAAAGCACTGGTGAATTTTATAAAACAACCAACCTAATAAATTTTAAATAGTTAAAGAAATTGTTTTACATGTAGGTTTTTAAACCTTGGAATTGTTTTTGGAAATATCAACGTAATAATGTTACCGCTCCCAACTGTTCCAGTTAAATTCATCGCTTTGTAACATGTTTAAATAAGCTTCATACCGCCACAGTAGGTTTTTTTCAACCTCAAAGGTATTACGTACGGCGCATTGTGGTTCGTGACTGTGAGTGCATTGTGCAAAACGGCACGCCGCTCTATAGTTTTTAAATTCGGGAAAAAATAAGTGTAAGTCTTTAGCCTGGATTTCTATTAATCCCCATTCCTGAATGCCCGGTGTATCAATTATAAAACTTGAATTTTGCCATTGGTGCATTTCAGCAAAAGTAGTGGTGTGTTTGCCTTTTTCATGCTGGTCAGAAATTGAATTTGTTTTTAGTTTTAACTCCGGACAAAGACAATTTAATAATGTGGATTTTCCTGCACCAGAATGCCCTGTAAATGCTACAACTTTATTTTTTAACAAAGGCTCAAGTGTTTTTTTTACGCCGGCTTCATCTTTGGCAGTTACTGCAATTGATTGGTATCCGAGAAGCGTGTAGGCCTGTATCAATGTTTGTAATGAACGCGTTTCATCAGAACTTAACAAATCGGCTTTATTAAATATAATTAGCACTGGAATTTGAAATGCCTCAGCGGTTATTAAAAACCGGTCAATAAAACCGGAACTGGTTTTGGGCATTTTCCAGGAAGCAACAATTACAGCTAAATCAATATTGCTTGCCAAAATATGCACTTGTTTACTCAGGTTAACCGATTTTCGTATCAGATAATTTGTTCGCGGCAATAAAGTTTTAATTTGGGCATCATTATCAGAATTCAAGTTAAATTCAACCCAATCTCCCACAGCAATGGGATTTGTTGTTTTACGCCCTTCCAAACGCATGTGTCCCCGTAGTATACCTTTGATAATATTTGAGCCATGTTGTATCCAGTAGTGTTGACCTGTAGATTTAATAATTCGACCCTGCATAATCAAATATAAGCATGCCAAAAGGGCTTTTAACCATTTATTTATTGGTAATTTTGTCGAAAATAAATGTAATCATGAAAGAAGTTTATATTGTTTCTGCTGTAAGAACCCCTTTGGGTTCATTTGGAGGCTCTCTCGCAAGCTTATCGGCCCCTCAACTGGGCGCAATAGCAATACAAGGGGCAATTGACAAAATTAAGATTTCACCGGATGAGGTACAGGAGGTTATTATGGGCTCCGTATTGCAGGCCAATTTAGGCCAGGCACCAGCTCGACAGGCCGCTAAATTTGCCGGCTTACCCGATACGGTGACGTGTACTACAATTAATAAAGTTTGTGCCAGTGGCATGAAAGCCATCGCCTACGGTATGCAGTCTATTACATTAGGAGATGCCGATGTGGTAATAGCTGGAGGTATGGAAAGCATGAGTCAAGTACCGTTTTATTTACCATCCATGCGTTGGGGAGCTAAATACGGTAATGTGCAAACCATAGACGGGCTAGCCAAAGACGGTTTAACAGATGTATATGGGCAAGTACCTATGGGTCAGTGCGCGGAACGATGTGCAACCGATTTAAACATTAGCCGTGAAGACCAGGATGCTTTTGCAATACAGTCCTACAAACGTTCTGCTCAGGCATGGTCCGAGGGGCGTTTTTCGGATGAAATAATTCCGGTTAAAATAAGTACTAAAAAAGGCGACGTGATAATAACCGAAGATGAAGAATTCAAGTCGGTTCAGTTTGATAAAATCCCAACTTTAAAACCCGTATTTATAAAAGACGGTACCATAACTGCAGCAAATGCAAGTACCATGAACGATGGCGCCGCGGCCTTGGTTTTGATGAGTAAAGAAAAAGTTGAAAAACTGGGTTTAAAACCATTGGCACGCATTTTAGCTGCTGCAGATGCGGAGCAGGCTCCGGAATGGTTTACTACCACACCAAGTATTGCATTACCAAAGGCGGTAAAAAAAGCAGGTTTAGCACTTGATCAAATTGATTATTTTGAACTTAATGAAGCGTTTAGCGTTGTGGGGTTGGCCAATAT
Organism: Sphingobacteriia bacterium; assembly: GCA_009927275.1. Lineage (GTDB taxonomy): Bacteria > Bacteroidota > Bacteroidia > B-17B0 > Aurantibacillaceae > Aurantibacillus. The sequence goes on from RFNG01000045.1 coordinate 35,563, forward strand.
CAAAAAAATGAATCTTAATCCGGATCGTGTAAATGTAAACGGCGGTGCTGTTTCATTGGGGCATCCATTAGGAGCCAGTGGTGCCCGTATACTGGTTACGCTTATACAGGTTTTAAAACAACAAAATGCGCGTTATGGTGCAGCAGGAATTTGTAATGGCGGTGGGGGTGCAAGTGCAATGGTTATAGAACTTTTAAAATAAATATGAAAACAACAATACTTAATGCCACACACCGTAGTTTGGGCGCTAAAATGGTACCATTTGCAGGTTTTGAAATGCCGGTATCCTATTCAGGATTAAATGAAGAGCATATGGCCGTGCGCCAGTCTGTGGGTGTATTTGACGTAAGCCATATGGGTGAATTTATACTGCGTGGCCCACATGCTTTAAAATTAATTCAAAAAGTATGCACCAACGATGCAGCCGTGTTAACTGCTGGCAAGGCACAATATTCATGCATGCCAAACGCACAAGGGGGTATTGTAGATGATTTAATTGTTTACGCTATAGATGCTGAAACCTATATGCTAGTTGTTAATGCGGGTAATATTAAAAAAGATTGGGATTGGATTTGCGCTCAAAACGAATGGAATGTTCCTATGGAAGATATTTCAGATAATACAGCATTATTAGCAGTTCAGGGGCCTAATGCTAAAAAGGTAATACAGCAACTAACACCCGTGGACTTAGACCAAATACCATATTATAATTTTACAAAAGGACATGTTGCAGGAATTCAAAATGTTTTAATTAGCCATACCGGATATACAGGTGCCGGCGGTTTTGAATTATATGTAGATATTGCACATGCACAAGTGCTATGGGACGCACTTTTTGATAAAGGTAAAGAGGTAGACATTAAACCTATTGGATTAGGTGCGCGCGACACGCTTCGTTTAGAAATGGGGTTTTGCTTGTATGGCAACGATATTAATGATTCAACGTCACCTATTGAGGCGGGTTTAAGTTGGATAACAAAATTTACTAAAACTTTTACTGCATCAGAATTTCTTAAAAAGCAAAAACTAGAAGGGGTAACACGTAAACTGGTGGGTTTTGAAATGACGGCACGCGGCATTCCACGTCACGGATATGCCATTACAAACAACCAAGGTCAAATTATAGGAGAGGTTACTTCGGGAACGCAATCACCCAGTTTACAAAATGCAATTGGCATGGGCTATGTAGATATTGCTTTTGCAAATGTGGGTAATGACTTTAATATTGTTATACGTAATCAACAGGTAAAAGCCAAAGTGGTTAAATTACCATTTTATAAATCAACTAATTAGTATCTTTACGCACGTTAAGGGGGATTAGCTCAGCTGGCTAGAGCGCTACCATGGCATGGTAGA